>JAQUHC010000050.1 GCA_028683785.1 Oscillospiraceae bacterium | reverse complement strand
TCCAAGCTCCCCGATTTGCCACAAAATATCGTTGTCGTCCATCATTTTGCGGATTTTCGCCATCAGCTCGGCGGACGCGTCGGAGGTGTTTGATTTTCCCCTTGAACCTGTATATTTTGTCAGCACAACCCCGTTGTTGAGGAAGGCGCAGTTTCTGGTTTCAAATACCTCTGAATAAATCGGGTCATACGCAACATTAACATCGGCAGACAGACATATCGAGTTTGACAAAATGTGGCGTGCCTCCTCACCGAATGTCGCCGCAATATCTGCAATAAAGTCTCTGAGGTATGCCGATTGCATCCCTGTGTTGCCATCCGAACCGACTTCCTCTTTATCCGCAAGGATGGTTACGGCGGTGTACGCGGGCTTTTCCTCTGAAAGAATGGCGGTCAGGGCGGGATATGCGCAAACGCGGTCATCATGCCCGTATCCCCCGATCATGCTGCGGTCAAGCCCGACATCTCGCGCGTTAAAGGCGGGTACCGCCTCCAACTCGGCAGAAAGGAAGTCGGCCTCGGTTATTCCATACCGCTCATTCAATATTTTCATGATATTAAGCTTGACCAGCTCACTGCCCTTATCATCCTTAAAGGCGCGTGAGCCGATAAGAATGTTAAGATCCTCCCCTTTAATGACATCGACAGCCTTGCGTTTCATTTGTTCGGCTGCAAGGTGGGGAAGCAAATCGGTAACGCAAAATACAGGATCATCCGGGTCCTCACCGATTTTTATTTCAATGGTTTTGCCGTCCTTCAGCACGACAACCCCGTGGAGCGAAAGAGGAATGGCAGTCCATTGGTATTTTTTTATACCGCCGTAATAATGGGTATCAAAATATGCAAGATTGTGGTCTTCATATAGGGGATTGGGCTTTAAATCAAGTCGGGGAGAATCGACATGTGCGGCGGCTATTGATACACCGTCGGTGATTGGACGGGTACCGATTACCGCAAGCAGCAGGGATTTTCCGCGATTGTTTAAATAAATCTTATCGCCTGCCTTAAGGGCTTTTTTACGGTCAAAAGGGATAAAGCCTTTAGCCTCGGCAAGGGTTATCGCTGCTTTTACCGCCTCCCTTTCGGTTTTAGCGGTATTCAAAAAATTGCGATATTCCTCTGCATACAGGTCTGCCGCATTTATCTCGGCATCGTCAAGGGTGGACGAGGCCTCCCGTTTGGTGTTGAACAGCTTCTCTTTCAAAAGCTCGGACGGCGATTTTTCTTTATTATCATTCATTTAATTGACATCCTTTCTACCACGGTTTATTAAACTTTAATCAATCAATATTATACAGCTTCTCATACATAGATTTTGCTTTTTGTACCTTTATAATATAGTTGCGTGTTTCCTCATACGGAATATATTTCAGCATCATCCCGTCGTCAGAGCAGTCAGGGTTCTTAAGCCAACGCCATACCGAACCTATTCCCGCGTTATATGCCGCCAGAAATGTGGGGGTATCGTCAAACTCACCCCGCAGAAGCGAGAGGGTTAATACCCCGTAATGAATGTTTATCTCGGGGTTGAAAAGCTCCTTCGTTGTAAGCTCTTCCTTTTCGGGCGAACGACTCTGAGCCCATTCAAAGGTATCCTTTTTAATCTGCATAAGCCCCATGGCATTGGCAGATGATACCGCATTCGGCCGAAAACCGCTTTCGGTGTGGATTATTGCGTATATGAGAGAGGGTTCAAAATAATATTTTTCGGCATATGCCGTTACATAATCATTATATTCCATGGGATAGGCTGCCTTCATAAATTTCACATATCCGAAGTGCAATAATACGGTGGATATTGCAAGAAAAAAGAGCAATCCTACCATTTCAAATATAATATTCGTTTTTTTCTCGGTTTCGCCTTTTCGATAAAGTGTAAAGCTTTTATAAAGCCTATCCCGCTTATTTTTCATGTGACCAATCCCGAATATTCTGCGCAAGCTTTTCAGCCTGTTCACGAAGAACATCAAGCTGCCCGTTACTGTTCAGCACCACCGAAGCACGCGAAATATAATAATCTTCAGACTGCTGGGATGCCATACGGGCGCGAGCAAGTTCCTCGTCCAGCCCGCTGTCCCGCACCAATATGCGCTTAAGCCTTTTGTCATAAGAGGCTACCACCGCAACCGTCATATCACACATTAAATCCATACCGCTTTCAAACAAAAGCGGGGCATCAATGACGGCAACAGATTCGTGCATCTGCTCCATTTTCATTAGTATTGACTTTGTAAGCTTAATTATATGCGGATGGGTTATTGAATTTAAAAGTCGGCAGTTTTCAGGGGTGGAAAAAGCGCGTTTTGCAAGCTCCCGGCGGTTAAGCGTGCAGTCATCATTCAATATTTCATCAGAAAATTTCTCCGCAAGCTCTTGCAGGCACTCCGTACCCGGCTCCACCACCTTTCGAGCGAGAATGTCGGTATCAATAACCGGTATATTATTATCCGCAAGCACTCTCGAAACAACGCTTTTCCCCGAACCGGTGGGGCCGGTCAACCCGACCACATACAGCTTATCAATCAAGTTCAATCACCTCATATCCGGTGGCACGAAGCAACCGGTTATATACCGCAAGCCCGATACCCTTTTCGTCCGGGCAGGAGCAATAAACGGTTGCGGCTCCTATATCATCAAGCCGTCTGAGGGCATCAAATACGCGACGCGCCTGTGCGTTTAAATCATGGCGGCTGCCATAGGTTACGAAGGGCACCTGTAATGTACCCTCTTCCCCGTCAAAGCACATTGCCGCTGTTCCCTCCCGCTTTTGACTGTTTACAAAATCGGCAAACCTATCGGGTGCAGCTTTGACAAGCACAACATCGGCTTTCGGCGAATAATGCTTATATTTAAGCCCGGGTGAGACCGCCGGTTCATCATCCGGTAACCTCGATTTTACGGCAGGATGAATTTGCAGCCCACCCAATACTGAAATCAGCATTTCCGGTGTTATCCCGCCGGGGCGCAGCAGTTTTGGCTGATTACCGGTTAAATCAACCACGGTTGATTCCACCCCTACAATGCACTCCCCGCCGTCCACAACCGCCGGTATACGCCCTCGCATATCATGGAGCACATGAGCAGCCGTTGTGGGACTTGGGCTGCCTGAGCGGTTGGCGGAGGGAGCGGCAAGCGGTATATCCGCCTCCTTTATTATCGCCCGCGCCACCGGATGGGAGGGCATACGAACGGCAACGGTTGAAAGCCCGGCGCTTACCGAATCGGGTATTATCAAACTTCGGTTGAATATCATTGTAAGCGGCCCCGGCCAATATTTATCCGCCAATATCATTGCAGATTTCGGGATATCGGCTACCAGCTCATCAAGCCGATTTATATCGGATATATGGACAATAAGGGGGTTATCCCGAGGGCGGCCTTTTGCCTCAAAAATTCTACGCACAGCCTTGTCGTCAAGCGCATTGGCCGCCAGCCCGTATACCGTTTCGGTAGGAATGGCAACCGTTTCCCCCGACCGAAGCAATTCCGCCGCTTTCTTTATTCCTTTTTCATTACCTTTTAGCAGGCAGGTTTCATATAAATTCACCGAGCATCCCCCGCTGCGTTAAGCTTTTCCGCCCTGTCTGCGGTTATCAATGCATCAACCAATTCATCAATATCCCCGTTCATTATGCTGTCAATCTTGTAAAGGGTAAGACCAATACGGTGATCTGTTACCCGCCCTTGCGGGAAATTGTAGGTGCGTATCCTCTCGCTGCGGTCGCCTGTTCCCACCTGTGATTTCCTGTAGGCAGCAACCTGTGAGCGCTGCTTCTCCTGCTCCTGCTCATACAACCGTGCTCTGAGCACCTTCATTGCTTTATCCTTATTCTTAAACTGGCTGCGCTCGTCCTGACATTCAACAACCATACCGGTAGGCAGATGGGTTATGCGGATGGCAGAATCGGTTTTGTTGATATGCTGCCCTCCCGCTCCGCTTGAACGAAAGGTATCAATCTGCAGGTCTGCCGGATTTATTTCAACCTCAACCTCATCAACCTCGGGGAGCACCGCAACCGTAACGGTTGATGTATGAATGCGCCCTCCGGCTTCTGTTTCGGGAACCCGCTGTACTCTGTGAACTCCGCTTTCAAATTTAAACCTGCTGTATGCGCCGTTTCCGGTAACCATAAAACTGACTTCCTTTATGCCGCCCAGTTCGGTTTGGTTGATGTTCATCACTTCCATTTTATATCCCTTTGCTTCGGCATACATTGTATACATTCTGAAAAGGGAATTTGCAAAAAGTGATGACTCCTCTCCCCCCGCTCCGCCGCGGATTTCAACAATAACATTTCGATCATCGTTTTTGTCGCGGGGCAGCAGCAGTGTTTTTAATTCGTCGGCACAGCTCTCTATGGCTTGACGGCTTTCTTCAAACTCCATTTCGACAAGCTCGCGCATCTCCTTGTCCAGCCCACCGTCATCCAGCATGGAGAGTGCTTCTTCATGCCGCTGTACCGCCGTTTTATATTCCTTGAACTTCTCAACCACAGGGGTTAGATTTTTTATTTCTATCATCAGTTCTTTATACTGCTCCATATCGGAAATGACATCGGGGTCATAAATCCGACGGTTAATCTCATCAAATCGTTTCTCTACATCGGATAGTTTATCAAACATTATCATCGCTTTAGATTACTTCCTTATACTAATTTGAATTTATGACGGTTCGGAATCAGATATTATTTTCTTGACATGCCGCTCGATTTTTAAACGCGGAGACATGAATTCATGCCCGCAGCCCTCACATTTAAGGCGAAAATCCATCCCTATGCGGAGCACATTAAAACGCTTGCTTCCGCAGGGGTGGGGTTTTTTCATCAATAAAACATCGCCTACTTTAATATCCATACACTCTATCATTCCCTTTCATACCAAAACGGAATGCGGACCGGGTTCATTCTTTGTGTTTACCTTTAACAGTATAACATAATCTCCCAAATTATCGCAAGCTATTGAACGGTATTCCTTATTATAGGCTCATGGCCATATAAATTCAATGTTTTTATCAGCTTACCCTGCGGTTATTGACACCTTAACGACTAAAGGGTAAAATATCAAAGTAACTTGTCAATATAGAATTAACCGAACATGCTATAAGTTTTGGGGAAAACTCGGAAAGGACCTGAATTATAATGTTTTTTAACCGTCAAAAACAGACCGATAAAACTAAACGGCAGCTTATTACGCGTTTGGACGGACGGGCGGTAAAATATGTAACCAAGCGTGATGCCGAAACATCGGTCGAATCCGTTATCGGCCGCTCAGGAAGAATCAATACAAAAAACGGGTATATAACAATTATCTGTGATGGAACCGAGGTTTTCCGTTGCTCTTCGGATGAGGCAAAATGCGGTGAGCTTTTAAGTCTTGACGGGGTTATCATATATACAAAAGATGAAAATTCACACCAAGATATAATGG
This sequence comes from Oscillospiraceae bacterium, assembly GCA_028683785.1. Lineage (GTDB taxonomy): Bacteria > Bacillota > Clostridia > Oscillospirales > Acutalibacteraceae > Avimonas. The sequence goes on along the minus strand of JAQUHC010000050.1, from coordinate 7,142 downwards.
TTGTGGCTTACTATAAGTACTATCGATAAAATGGGCATACTACTATATGGAAGCAACAGGTAATAAACTTGTCAAAAGAGGAAGGATAACGGCATGAAATATCGAATTAATGTGGTAATTGTTATTTTTGCTTTAATCGCCGCGCTTATTACAGGCTGTAACTTGAACAAAAACTCTTCTGACCGCTCTGATGTATCCGATAAAAACTATCCTGTCACCGTAAATGGAATTACCCTAAATTCGGCTCCGTCAAAGGTTGTGATACTCTCCCCCTCACTTGCCGAAATCATTGTGGATATGGGATTTGTATCCTCTCTTACAGGGCGTGCGGAGGAATGTGATAACCCCGCCTCTGTTGTCGCTCTCCCCGCCGTGGGCAGTGTTCTTATCCCGAATATCGATGCAATTTATAACCTGAAGCCAGATTTAGTTATTGTTCAGAAAGAACCGTCTCAGGTAATTCAAAACATGTTTTCAGACAAGAATATTTCCTTTGTAGTTATTCCCGCCGCAAAAAATTATGATGAATTATCAACGGTTTATCAAACGGTCGGGAAAATATTTTTAGGCTCAGAATTGGGTGTCACCAAAGGGAAAGCACAAATGACAGCAATTAATTCCGGACTGCAGGAAATTTCACGGTCGGTATCCGCCATTTCATCCGAAAAGCCGGTTAGTGTTATTTATGTGACCGATTCATTCGGCCATGTCGCAACCGGTGATACCGTAATACACAGTTTGATAACTGCAACCGGTGCCGTAAACCTGGCGGGCGAATCAAGGGACTGGTCTGCTCCAGCCGCCTCTCTTTCGGGGGTGGATGTTATCTTCTGTCCTGAGCAGCTTGTGAATGAGGTAAAGGGCATGACCGGATTTTCAGGAAGCCCCGCCGTCAAAAACAAGCGGATATACGGCTTGGATGCATCGTCAATTGAACGTCAAAGCCATCGTATGATCGATGCGGTACGGGAGATGTCAGAAGCGCTTTACCCTGATCTGTTTAAAAAAATTATCACAACAACTTCTATAACATCGGCAACCATCTTCGGATGAAACATTTAAACATTTTTATATTTCTGCATATAATGTAGTGCGGTTGATCGCAATGGGGATCGTACAATGCGATTCGAAAGCCTTTCTGTTGTTCATTAATAACAACAGAAAGGCTTTATGCATGCATATTGATACTAATCTCAAATAAATGCAACGATAAAATTATCACTCATAACGCATTCTTTTTATACTAATTTAATTTAAATTAGTATTATGAACGCATCGCTCTATTTTATCGGCTTTTATAATTGAGATTAGTATGAGTTATTATACGTGCGCACCGAAAATATGTGCACCGAGTACCAGCCCGGCAGCAATAATCACGATTACAACCGTGATAATGATAACCGCCTTTAAACGCCCTGTATACGGTATTTTTTCTGAATTATCGTAAAATGGCATGGTTTCTTCGGTCAGATGCCCGCAGACCTGACAAACACGAGCATCAGACTTTTTTCCGCATTGTGGACAGATCATACAAAGCCCTGCCTTTCCCGAAACCGATGGATAATACCAGTCTCAATTTTTCTGCTTTTATAATTGAGATTGGTATTACAATCTTTCCTTGATAGAATTCAACAGACCGCCCTTTTCAATTATGTTCTGAATAAACGGCGGGAACGGCTCTGCCTGATATTTTTTCCCTGTGGTAAGATTTTGGATAACGCCTGTATCAAAATCGACCTTTATTTCATCGTCTGCTTTTATATCCCTTGCCGCTTCATCACATTCAAGTATTGCCAAACCGATATTGATTGCATTTCGGTAAAATATCCGTGCAAATGTTGATGCGATAACACAGGAAATACCGCTTGCTTTTATGGCAATCGGAGCATGCTCTCTGGATGAGCCGCAACCGAAGTTTTTATTGGCAACTATAATATCCCCGTCTTTTACCCTGTTAACAAATTCGGTGTCAATATCCTCCATACAGTGCGCCGCCAGCTCATCATGCTTTGAGGTGTTGAGATATCGTGCGGGTATGATAACATCCGTATCTACATTATCACCGTATTTATGAACTCTGCCTTGAGCAATCATAATCATTCTCCTTATCAATTATAATGTAGCCGGATCGGTTATAAATCCGGTAATCGCCGATGCCGCGGCAACATAAGGGTTGGCAAGGTAGACTTCACTTTCAACATGTCCCATACGTCCCACAAAGTTGCGGTTGGTTGTGGATACGGCGCGCTCGCCTGCCGCCAAAATACCCATATGCCCACCGAGACACGGCCCGCAGGTTGGAGTTGAAACCACCGCGCCCGCTCCGACAAAAATATCGAACAACCCTTCGTGCATGCTGTCCAGCCAAATCTGCTGGGTTGCGGGAATTACTATGCAGCGAACCCCCTTGGCGACCTTACGCCCTTTGAGTATCTCTGCCGCCGCACGCATATCCTCAATACGGCCGTTGGTGCATGAACCGATAACCACCTGATCCACCTTAACCTGACCGTTGCATTCGTCAATAGTCTTTGTGTTTTCGGGGAGATGCGGAAAGGCCACCGTCGGGCGCAGAGATGACAGGTCAATCGAAATAACCTCATCATATTCAGCATCGCTATCCGCCTCGAATATCTTGACTTCGCGTTGGAAGCGTCCCCTTACATAAGCTAAAGTAATATCATCGACAGGGAAAATCCCATTTTTGGCACCCGCTTCGATTGCCATGTTTGCAACACAAAGGCGATCATCCATCGAAAGATGTGCAACCCCCTCCCCGGTAAATTCAAGGGAACGGTAAAGTGCTCCGTCCACACCAATTAAACCGATAAGGTGCAGAATTAAATCCTTGCCGCCCACATATTTTGACGGTTTGCCTGTAAGCTCTATTTTTAAAGCCGAGGGTATCTTGAACCACGCCGTACCTGTTGCCATTCCTGCTGCAAGGTCGGTGGAGCCCACTCCGGTTGAGAACGCACCGAGAGCACCGTATGTACAGGTGTGACTGTCTGCTCCGATTATGCAGTCGCCCGGGCCTACCAATCCCTGTTCGGGAAGTATGGCATGTTCAACCCCCATTCTGCCCACATCAAAGAAGTTATCAACTTCATATTTATCCGCGAATTCACGAACACGTTTTACCTGCTCGGCAGCCTTTATATCCTTGTTGGGGGTAAAGTGGTCCATTACGAGTGCAACCCGCGATTTGTTGAATACACCGCAAGCTCCGCATCTCTCAAATTCGTTTACGGCAACCGGCGCGGTGATATCGTTACCCAGGCATAAATCCAGCTTAGCCTCAATCAACTGTCCTGCCTTTACCTCTGCAAGCCCTGCATGAGCTGCCAGGATTTTTTGTGTCATTGTCATACCCATTATTTTGCCTCCTGAATAGTAATTATAATTGAGGTGTAGTATTCTCACGCACCAGTTTATATTCCATCGACTCGCTTAAAGCCAGCCAGCTTGCTTCTATAACGTCACTGGAAACCCCCACAGTTGTCCATTCACTGACCCCGTCGGTAGAGGTGATAAGAACCCGGACACGCGCAGCGGTCGCCTGCTTTGAATCCATAACACGGACCTTATAGTCAACCAGATGAAAATCAGATAATGACGGGTAAAATCCGCAGAGTGCGCTTCTGAGAGCGGTGTCCAGCGCATTAACAGGTCCGTTGCCCTCCCCCGCTGCTGTCTGTGCCTTATCTCCGACATGGACCTTGAGGGTTGCGACCGCGCTGTGATGGGGAGCATAAGGCTTTTCCCCTGTTATCCGATAGTATCCCAGTTCAAAAAATGGCTTTATCTGCCCGAGCTTCTTTCTCACCAGCAGCTCAAAGCTGGCATCCGCTCCCTCATACTGATAGCCTTCAAGCTCCATCTGCTTTAACTGCTCTATTATATCACTTAATTCAGGAGATGTCTTGGTAATATTGGGACAATATAGTTTAATTTTTTCCAATACCGCCGTCCGCCCGCTTATTTCGCTCATCAAAAAGCGGCGTTCATTTCCAACCGTTTTTGGCGAAATATGCTCGAATGTAGAGGAGTTTTTAAGCACTCCGTCGGCATGCATTCCTGCCTTATGCGCAAAAGCACTGCTCCCTACATATGGCTCCCCCCTACCCAGCCTTACATTTGCAATCTCAGCCATGCTGCGCGCCGTGGATGTAAGCAAGGCTAAATTGCCATTCGGTATGCAGCTGCAACCGAGCTTTAACTGCAAATTTGGTATTATGGTTGATAAATTAGCATTTCCGCTGCGTTCTCCAAAACCGAGATATGTACCTTGCACATGGGAAGCCCCGGCCTCAACAGCCATAATTGAGTTTGCAACCGCCATGCCCCCGTCGTTATGCACATGAATACCCACCGCCACATCAAACCGTCGGCACACCTCGCCTGTTATATCATAGATTTCACGGGGAAAAGTACCGCCGTTTGTATCACATAATGTCAGCACATCTGCACCGGCATTGGCTGCCGCTTCAAGTGCCGTCATGGCAAATACTGTGTTGGCCTTATATCCGTCAAAAAAATGCTCGGCATCAAAAATAACCCGCTTTGACTTTGATTTAAAAAATGCAACGGTATCTGCAATCATATTGAAATTTTCCTGCTCGGAAGTACGCAGTATGTCACGCACATGCAAATCCCAGCACTTGCCGAACAATGCAACCGTATCGGTTCCGGCTGTCAGAAGCGCCTGAACATTCAAATCCTCTTCAACAGATATACCCTTCCGCCTTGTTGAACCGAACGCAACCAAGCGGGTATTTTTTAATTCCAGCCCGGCGGCACGGCGGAAAAATTCAAGATCCTTCGGATTTGAACCCGGATTTCCTGCCTCAACATACGGAACACCCAGATTATCAAGCAATCTGGTCACTGCAAGCTTATCTTCAACAGAAAATGAGATCCCCTCACCCTGCGCACCGTCACGCAAGGTGGAGTCAAGAATTTCGACCCTTCTCAACACTCAAACCACCTCCCTGTATCAATCTTCATCATGTATTGTCAAATCTCCGCGCTGTAAAGCGTTAATACCTGTTCGTGCCATTTCAAGAACACCAAACCGTTCAAGCTGCTCGACAAATTCATCGGTTTCTTCTGTTTGTCCGGTCATTTCGACGGTTATGGACAATTCTCCTATGTCAAGCACCCGAGCACCATAAGTCTGCACCATTTTTATTACCGGGCCGCGTCCTGTACCAACCGCATGAACCTTGACTAAAAGAAGCTCACTGTTGGAACATTCATCCGGCTCAAGAACCTCAACCTTAATGATGTCTTCAAGCTTTAACAACTGTCGCGTCAGCTGTGTAAAGGTTGCTTCATCCCCTGTCACCACAATGGTAAGCCGCGAAAATGCCGGTTTTTCGGTGCTGCATGCCACGATAGAATCAATATTGAATCCCCGTCGGGAAAAAAGGCCGGAAACACGAAGCAGAACACCCGGATGATTAACTGCCAAAACGGAGAATATTGCTTTGCCGTCTCCCATGATAATATCAAATCCTTTCAGTTACATCTCTTCGATTATCTCATCAATGGTACCGCCGGGTGGAATCATGGGCAGCACATTGGCATCGGGTGAAACGCGGCAGTCTACCACAACCGGTCCTCCTGCTTCAAGCGCAGATTCTAAAACCTCTTCTACCTCGCTGTTTTTGGATATCCTCATACCCTTGCAGCCAAAAGCCTCGGCAAGCTTGACAAAATCCGTCTTTCTGTGGGGATCGGTTGCCGAAAACCGGCCGTCATAAAAAACCTTTTGCCATTGCCTCACCATGCCTAATACTCTGTTGTTCATAACCAAAACCACAATCGGCAGGTTATATGATGCCAGGGTCGTAAGCTCGTTCATATTCATATGAAAGCTGCCGTCCCCCGAAATGAGAACAACCCTTCCGTTCGGCTTTGCATATTGCGCCCCAATTGCAGCGCCTAGGCCGTAACCCATGGTGCCAAGCCCCCCGGATGTGAGAAATGTGCGGGGCTTTTTAATACCAAAATGTTGTGCCGTCCACATCTGGTGCTGTCCTACATCGGTGGCAATTATGGTATCGTCATCGGTAAGATTGCGCAGGATTTGGAGTATATAAAGAGGATCGGGCAGGGCATTTTTATCATCTGTATTTGCCGTCACTTTGCGTTTACATGAGGTCAGCAGCTTGACCCATTCTGTATGCTCCCTTTTTTCCGAACGGTCACAGAGCCTTGCAAGCACATCCTTTAAATCACCCGCAAGCCTTACCGAGGCTGTTACATTCTTATCAAATTCCGCATGGTCAACATCGATATGAACAACTTCGGAATTCGGTGAAAATCCGCTGCGGTTTCCTGCAACTCGATCCGAAAAACGGGCGCCGCATACCAAAAGAAGGTCACATTCGTGTGCTGCCCTGTTTGCAGCCACGGTGCCGTGCATACCGATCATGCCAAGCCAAAGAGGATGGTCGGGGGGAAAACCGCCAAGCCCCATCATGGACGAGCATACTGGGATATCCAGCTTTTCAGCCAGTTCAAGCAATTCTGCCTCTGCGCCCGAGGAGAGAACGCCACCTCCGAAATAGATTAAAGGACGGCTACATACCGCCAGCTTTTCCAAGGTCATTGCCAGCCTTTCTTCCTTTGGCGGCTGATGTTTTCGGGCACCCAACGCCGGCTTTGGTTCATAATCGGTCATTGCAGCCGTAATATCCTTTGGTATATCAATCAGAACCGGGCCGGGACGACCGCTTTGGGCAATACGAAAGGCTTCCCTCACCGTCGGGGCAAGGTCATTCACATCCTTTATAATAAAATTATGCTTTGTAACCGGCATTGTTATGCCTGTAATATCAACCTCTTGAAAAGAGTCCCTGCCCAAAAGCGGCACCGATACATTTCCGGTTATAGCGACAATCGGAATTGAATCCATATAAGCGGTTGCAATACCCGTCACAAGATTTGTTGCGCCCGGGCCGGAGGTTGCAATACAGACCCCCACCCTGCCTGTGGCACGGGCATATCCGTCGGCTGCATGAGATGCACCCTGCTCATGAGCCGTCAGAACATGACATATCCGATCGCGGTATTTATAAAGAGCATCATAGATGTTTAGCACCGCACCGCCGGGGTAACCGAATACGGTATTGACC
>JAQUHC010000179.1 GCA_028683785.1 Oscillospiraceae bacterium | reverse complement strand
TAAGGCTGACAGTGACGGTTGCGGCTGCCCCGGCAAGGGTTAAAATCAACATCCTTGCACCTACAAGGAGGATGTACCACATGCGTATACCTGAGGTATCAACACCAAGCTCGTTATAATACTGTTTAACCATAACAATGCTGACTTGATTAACCAGGGAATCATCCAGCTTTCGTGCGGCATTCCGTGCATTTTCAAAGGCGGCATAAGGCATACGATTCAGCATGGGCTGAAGCTCGTAAAGAGGAGACAGATCAATTTCGTCCAACCCCTGTTCGAAATCGGGCATTTTACTCTGATTGCCCGAAGGCGCGAATTCTTTCATGAAGTTGAGGAAGGTCATGGCAGCCCTGCCGAACTCCGTCCCCAACGCATGGTCATCATTTTTCAGAATATAAACATCTTGGGATTTTACGGCAGGATATTTACTCTCATAATCTGCCGCCTGACTTGAGCCTGATGAAACAAGGGTATACTCTGAATCCACCCTCTGCTTATCCTCTTTTGTCATGAAGGTGGAAATCAGATTCATGGCATCCGCACTGATTGCTTTAGGCGCGGATTCGGTAATTCCCCCCTGCTGAATGCCGACATTGACGATATCCGACATCAGACTGGGCAGACTTAAATCACACATTGCCTGTCCGAAAAGCAGGGCAAGACATATGATAAGCCATAATGTATGTTTTTTTAAATAGTGCAACAGTTTTTTCAAAGAAAAGAAGCTCCTTCAAAAACGATTATCTGTTTAATATTTTATACGCAACTGATTATGCTTCATATTTATATTTAATGCAATATATCAGGTTGATTCTTTAAAAATAGTTTACAGTTTGTTTTCATGGTGAATTTTTTTAGTTTTATATTGTATACTGTAATATTGTAATATATTATGTTATAAAATACGCAATGGATATACGCGGTGAAGAACTGCTTTGAGTTTGGATTAGTATTACAATCATGGAGGGTACACGAGTTGGATACGGCACAAAACAACAAAACTTATCAGCGCCGCCGACGGATTTTCGGGACGCTTTCTTTGTTTATTGTTGTGGTGCTGTTTATCGGGCTTGCTTTTTTTCTTTATAGAATGTTTCTGAAACGGATAAAAACACCCGAGGAATTCCGCACATATATTGAATCCTACGGATGGAAAGGCCGTTTCGTGTTCTTGGGGCTTCAAATTCTCCAGGTGACGGTAGCCCTTATTCCGGGTGAAATTCTGGAGGTCGGAGCCGGCTATGCTTTCGGTCCGGTTGAGGGTACCCTGCTTTGTATGGCGGGAGTGGCTGTTGCATCTGCTTTTATTTTTCTTCTTACAAAAAAATGGGGTATCAAACTTGTAGAAATATTCATAAGCCGTGAAAAAATTAATAAACTGCGCTTCATCAACAGCGAAAAAAAGCTTAAACGCACTGTTTTTATACTGTTTTTTATCCCCGGAACGCCCAAGGACCTTTTCACATATTTTATAGGATTGACCAGAATTCGGTTGCATGAATTCCTTGTGATATCTATGATTGCACGAATACCGTCGGTTGTGTCCTCGACCATAGGAGGGCATATTATCGGCGCGCAGTACTATTTTTCGGCGGCCATTTTGTTTGGTGTTACCGGATTGGTAAGCCTCGGTGGTATGGCACTTTATTCTTGGGTGGTTCACCGCCGCAACATGAATGCCGATAAAACGGAGAACGGCAAAGCTGAAAAAAGATGATAACGAAATTATTCGTCCGGTTCATCAGAACCCTCCGGATTTTCGAGATTATCTGCTTTAATCGGGGAGACGCTCTTTGTTATTATGGGATGATTCAATGCGTTTTTTAGCTTTTCCGAAATCTCCGGGTATAATTCGTTTGCTTGGGCATCCTCGATTATATTTTCATCATCACCTTTATTCAAAAAGCCGCAGGCATCGTTGCATTCCGCAAGCATGCTTAATATGTCGCTTAGCGCGGCAAGCCCGGACAGGGTATTTAAAATCTGCATCAGGGAGGATGAACAAGACTCCAACGAATGTGTATCCGAATCGGGAGCGGCAGCAACCGGAGCGGTAAAACCGTTCAAGCCCCGCTCCTGCATGATTTTCGGATAATCGAGGAATGCATGGTTTTTGCCAATCCGCCCCCTGACTCCGCCGACATTTCCAAAGGCTGTGTATTGCCAGATTCCGACCGCTCCGTCATAATCAATCGCGTTGCTCGGATACTGAAGCCATAGGTCATATTCCTTTAGTGTCTGCGGATTGAGCCTCCTGATTACGGTTGTAAGCTGTGCGCGAATCATGGGATAATATCCTGCACCGAGAATATCACCGCACCAAGCCCTGATTATTTCATCCAACCGATTGCCATGCAAAGTTCTGAGCGGTCGGGTTTCAACATCAATCGCCACCGGAAAAGCGAGCTTATATCCGTTTACGGCGTGTAAAAAACATTCCGCCTCATGATGAGCCTCATCCGCGTTTGATGCCATTGAGCTATGGTAGGCGCCCACCATCAGCCCCGCTTGGGATGCGTCGTGAACATTTCTGTGAAAACTGCTGTCCGTCTGTATTTCGGTGCTGTCCCAACCCACGGTCGCCCGCAGCATTGCGAAGCTGTTGTTAAATGATTTGACACGAAACCAGTCGATGTTGCCCTGAGACAGCGAGGCATCCACACCCTGAAAAGTTGTCATAGCTTTCCCCTTCTCCACCGCATAGTATTAGTATCAATCTATGCTGATTATTCACTCAGGGTGTGTGTCCGCTAATAACAAAGAAAAAAACGAAAAAGCATTTGGCTTGACTTTGTTGGGCTGTTGCAATAAACTTTAAACATATAATCTTTGCCGCCTGTTTAACAAGCATTTTAAAAGCGATGTTTTGTCATATCCGCGATATGTTATCATGCCAAATGATTTACACGCAATCATTATTGTTGAACGGGAGGATATGGAATCCTCCCCTACAACGCCACCACTTGGAATTAATAACTAATCGTAATATCATAAATATTTATACGCGCCGTAA
>JAQUHC010000049.1 GCA_028683785.1 Oscillospiraceae bacterium | reverse complement strand
TTTCCGGAGAGGCTGTTAAATATAGCTGCAAGGGATAGTATCGAGCTGTGGGGGGTTAAACGACAGGGGTTGGTTCTTGAGGCGTGCTGTCCAGTCAGGCAGTATAAGCGACTGCGTTCTCCCGCAAGAAAATCCGGCATGCGGATTCATGTTACTCAGCGGCATGGCGTACCGTTTACCATACATCGCTACCGCTCCCGCTCGGGTTTGGCGGTCGGGCTGGCGGCCTTTTATTTTGTGCTTCAACTTTTTTCGCAGCGTATTTGGGTGGTGGAGGTTCGGGGTAACAATAAGGTTAATTCGGAAGAAATTCTTGCCGTGATGCAGGAATTCGGGGTTTGTGAGGGGGCTGATCTTTCTGAACTTGATATAGCTTCATTGCAGTTAAAAGTTCTTCAAAAGCTGCCCGATCTTGCGTGGTGTGTAGTAAATCTGCAGGGCAGTATTGCTTTTATTGATGTGACCGAAAGGGTGCCTGCACCGCAATTATCCGACCACCAACGCCCCTCGAATATCAAGGCAACCCGTGATGGGAGAATAGTATCGGTTGAGGTATATACAGGTCAATCTTTGGTTAGCAAGGGTGATGCGGTTGCCAAGGGAATGCTTCTTGTCAGCGGAGTTATAGACAGCAAGGTAGGACCTATTTTCAGGCGTTCACAGGCTCGCATACTTGCAAGTACCGCCCGCCGTCTTAAGGTTAGCGTTCCGCTTAAAGAAACTCTTTTACTCCCTACCGGAAGAACAGTATTCCGCCCGTCACTGCACCTTTTTACCCTTGATATACCGTTGTATACCAATGGTAAAATCGAGCAAAAGAACAAACTGACGGTTTTCAAAAATATGCTCAATGTCAACGGTATAGACCTTCCGATTGGGTTTATAAATCATAATTATGAATTGCTGGAACCGGACGAAATTATTCACTCCGAGCAAGAAGCCCAAGCAATTGCAAAAAAAATGTTACAAGATAAAAAAGAAAATGAGCTTGCAGGGGCAGAAATTCTTACAGCAGATGAGAAATGCGAAATACAAAACGGCTGTTATATTATCACCGGGCGGTATAGCTGCATTGAGGATATTTGTATGGAGGAACAACTAATAGTAGAATGAGGTCTTATTGGTAAAAATGTACATATTAATCTTCTTAATCATCAATATTAATTAAAAATATTGTTTAAATTGTGCAATGACAAAGCAGTAATTTCTGATATAATATATATAATAATTATTTTACTTTATCGATTTACAGTATTATCAGGAAGAGTGGTCTGTTGATGGTTGAGCAGGTTCTTAATTTGGATCGGATGGAGCAGGTGGTTTCACTTTTCGGCAGCTTTGATGAAAATGTCCGCCTGATAGAAAAGCACTATGAAGTGGAAATTCTAAGCCGGGGCACCGATATCAAGGTAAGCGGCGAACCCGAAGCTGTTGCCAAAGCCATTCGAGCCGTGAACGGTCTTCTCCAACTGATAAATCGGGGGGAACAGCTTAACGAGCAAAATGTTCGGTATGTGCTGATGCTTGTGGATGAGGACGGGGAAGAGGAGCTGCCCAAACTTTCATCTGACAGTATATGCATAACCTCAAAAGGAAAGCCTGTTAAGCCCAAAACAATAGGCCAAAAAAATTATGTCGAAGCAATCCGCAAAAATACCATTGTATTGGGTGTTGGACCGGCCGGCACAGGCAAGACCTATCTTGCGGTCGCAATGGCTGTAAACGCTTTCCGTGCTAAAGAAGTAAATCGAATTATTCTTACCCGCCCGGCTGTAGAAGCGGGCGAAAAGTTGGGTTTTTTGCCGGGGGATCTTCAATCAAAGGTTGATCCGTATTTGCGCCCTCTTTACGATGCGCTGTTTGATATGCTCGGAGCGGAAACCTATCAGAAATACCTTGAACGAGGCAATATCGAGGTTGCCCCCCTTGCCTATATGCGGGGACGCACCCTTGATGACAGCTTTGTTATTCTGGATGAAGCTCAAAACACAACGGTTGAACAGATGAAGATGTTTTTAACACGCCTGGGGTTCAATTCAAAAATGGTGGTCACAGGTGATATCACACAAATTGATCTTCCGGACGGGCGCAAGAGCGGACTAAAAGAGGTTACAAAGATACTCGGCGGCATCGAAGACATAGGAATATGTTTTTTCAGCCAAAAGGATGTAGTCAGACATCAACTTGTACAACGTATTGTTCAGGCTTATGAAAAGCATGAAAAATTCGAAGAAAGGAAAAAATTGAGTCGTTATGGAAAAAATCAAGGTAATCATTGAAAACAAGCAAAAAACAGTTAGAATTCCGACTGGCATCCGCCTTTTAATCAGGCGCTGCTGTCATGCAACACTGGCACTTGAAAACTTTAAAGGTTCTGCTGAAATAGGGGTTTCTATTGTGAATGACGATCAAATTCGCCGAATAAACAACGAATATCGAGAAGTAGATTCATCGACAGACGTTTTATCATTCCCGATGGGTGAAAACGGAGAATTTGATAAAAACCCCGAAACAGGAGCGTATATTCTGGGAGATATTGTATTGTCAATTGAACGCGCAAAAGAGCAGTCTGTTCAATTCGGACATTCGTTACAGCGTGAAGTCGGGTATCTTGTCGTTCATTCGGTACTTCATATACTGGGCTATGACCATGTCGATGGGGGCTTGGAGTCGGTTCGTATGAGGGAGAAGGAAGAAGAAATCATGGCTTCTGTCGGTCTGCCGCGCGGTCCGTTATATGTGCTTTCCGGCAATGAGAGATAAATATGATACCATTTTTTAAAAGCTTTATATTCGCCGGTCAAGGCTTTTGGTTTTGTCTGCGACATGAAAGAAACTTTCGAATACATATTGTTGCGGCGGTATATGTGTTGGCATTTGCTCCGTCTTTTTCTCTGACCGGAGCCGAATGGGCAATCTTAATTATTACCTTGGCAATTGTGTTGGCTTCCGAAGCGGTAAACACCGCAGTTGAGCATGCGGTTGACCTGTCATCCCCAAACATAGACCCCACCGCCCGAATTGCCAAGGATACAGCCGCAACAGCCGTTTTAATCTGCTCGATTGCATCGGTCGTTGTCGGGATAATTTTGTTTTATCGTCCCGCTGAGCTTATGTCCTTGTGGTCAGAAATATGGGACAAACCATGGAAATTGCTGCTTATTGTCTTTTCGTTGGTCATTTCACTTATTTTTATAATTAAGGGCGGGCCTGAAAAAACCATTCCGATAAATTGTAAAGACCGAGAAAAGGGTTAAAAACCCTGAGTAATCAAAAAGGAATGAGAATAAACGGTATGACAAACGATTCCAAATCTGCGTTTATAGCGATAATCGGGCGCCCGAATGTCGGCAAATCCACACTTCTCAATCAATTGGTGGGGCACAAGGTAGCCATCGTATCGGACAAGCCCCAAACCACACGAAATCGCATAATGGGTGTCAAAACAATCGGTGAGACACAGTTTGTTTTTCTTGATACACCCGGTGCACACCGGCCGCAAACACGACTGGGCGATTTTATGGTTAAATCAATAAGCGAAGCGGTTTCGGGTGTGGATGCCGCCGTTTATGTAACCCAGACGGGCAGCAAGATAAATCAAGAGGATCTCAACCTGTTGGAACAGTGCAGACAGCAAAAGCTGCCGGTTGTTTTAGCGATTAACAAAACCGATACATTAAAAGATAAATCGGTTTTGCTGTCCATGATAGCCGAATGGACAGATATATATTGCTTTGAAGCGGTTGTACCCATTTCGGCGCTGATGGGGGACGGAATTAAAGAGTTGGCAGACGAAATATCGAAATTCGCGTTTAAAGGACCCCACTTTTTCCCGGATGATATGGTGAGTGACCAACCGGAGCAGACTATTGCAGCAGAGCTTGTACGCGAAAAAATACTTTGCGCACTGCGCGAGGAAGTGCCGCATGGCGTGGCTGTTGTTGTTGAAAGCATTAAAGAGCGGACATCGGGTGATAAGATAATTTTGGATATAGAGGCAAATATATTTTGTGAGCGTGAAAGTCATAAGGGAATATTGATTGGAAAACAGGGGGCAATGCTCCGTCGTATCGGTGAAGCCGCCCGAATCGAGATGGAATCGTTGTTTGATGCCAAGGTTAATCTCCAATGCTGGATAAAGGTAAAAGAAGATTGGAGAAACAGGCAGGGCCTTCTTAACGGATTTGGCTATAAGTGAAAATATTTTCGGAATATCTTTCCGGTATTTGTTTCCGCGTATTAGAACACAACATATGCGTATTATATTTAATGATGTTGGTTTGAAAATTATTCAAAACCGATGAGTTTAAAAAGGCATAAGGTGAAACGGAAACATTAGTTTGAAATAGGATTTTCAAGCTATTCTGCAAAAGGATGGTCATAATTATGAATAAATATGATATGTGGGACGCTTTTGCAAAAACCGGAAGGGTTGAGGATTATTTACGATATCGCGGGGTAGATATATACAACATGACGGGCAGGGAGGAGCGGCACCGGGATGATAAGCGACGCCCTGATAATAAGGGAAAACAATAATATTGGTGAAGCCGACCGTTTTGTTACGGCACTCACACGGGAACTCGGGGTAATACGCGCATCTGCACGCGGCGCACGGAATATTAAAAATCGAAATGCTTCAGCAACACAGCTGCTTTCATATTCCCGCCTTAACCTTATCAAGGGGCGGGACAAATACATAATCACCGATGCACAACCAATCGATGTTTTTTTTAAACTTCGGTCGGATATAAAGATAACTGCACTTGCCCAGTATTTTTGCGAGCTGGCAGGCATACTTGCTCCGCAGGAGGAACCGGCGGAGGAGTTTTTGCGTTTAATGTTGAATTCCCTGCATTTTCTTGCAGAAAAAAAGCGGAATCCGCTGCTTGTCAAGGCTGTGCTGGAGCTGCGAATGCTGAGCATGGCCGGTTTTATGCCTAACCTGATTGCATGCTCGTCATGCGGTTCATTTGAATGCGAAAGCATGTGGCTCTCACCCATGACCGGAAGTATTATTTGTAACCATTGCAGTCCGGCACAGCCGACAGAAGGCGGATTTCCGCTTTCACCAGATTTGCTGGCGGCTATGCGCCATATAGCTTACACCGAATTTGATAAATGCTTTTCATTTACCATGTCGGAGGACGGTATAAAACAACTTTCGATTTATGCCGAAAAATATATGCTTGTCCAGCTTGGGCGAAGCTTTAAAACTCTGGAATTTTATAATTCACTTTAGAGTATTGGAATTTGAAATTTTGATATGTTTGGGTTATACTCATAATCATAAGTAGAAGGATGGTTATAGGCATGAGAAAAACACCTATTATAGAGTACGATTATGAGAATAGTTTTGTGTGCATCCGTTTTTCGCGAATACTTTTAGCGCTATCGATAATATTAACCTTGTTGTTGCAGGGTATGACTTTTTTTGTCGCCGTAAATGCAGGGTATGAAGAAATGAATTCCCTTATTTATGCGGCGGTTCCTTATATCGGGCCATTGATATGTTGCTTTCAGCTGATATTATCCGGAATAGGCTCTCCGTTAATCATATTAGCTCTGTTAATACCCTGTTTTCTTACCATGGTGGGTTGGGCATATTTGCGGGATGAGTATACACGCATACTATACAGCGAAAGTATTTCAGAGGCTGAAATTCAATCGAAAAAGTATGGCTTTACTACACCTCAACCCAAGCCGAGTCCTATACCTGAATTTCAACCTAAACCCAAGCCTATGCCCATACCGGTGCCCAAGCCGGAAACCCTCCCGCAACCTCAGCCGATTAAAAAGCCTGTTATTCAACCCCCACCGGCCCAACAGGAAACGGAACTGCATGAAGCACACGCCTATAATGTAAAACCTAACGAAACTAATGAAGCAGCTGCCGCCAAAAAGACGGTTGATGAAGAATATAATAAGGCATTACAAGATGTACTTGCCATTCTGAACAAGCGGTAAGCCGGATGTTATTCCCCTGCCGTTTAAAAAATGTCGGGCAGGGGCGTTACCCCTGCCCTTTGTCATTCGATATAATGCTAATTGAAAGGCATGATATGACCATATGAATAGAAATCATAAGGTACTTGAGCTTGATAAAATATTAGAAATGCTGGCAGCAGAAACAAGCTGTGATGATGCGGCTGATTTGGCACGCTGCTTGGTACCTTCTGCCGAACTTTTAACAGCACAAAGAATGATGGCGGATACCGCTGCGGGCTATAAATTGATGGCTCGCTTCGGAAGTCCGTCATTCGGACAGGTTAAGAATATTATCGACCCGCTCCTTCGGGCACGGGCGGGGTCATCTCTATCAATGCGTGAATTGTTGGATGTGGCAGAAACACTGCGCATAATCCGCTCCCTGCATGATTGGAATGAGAACTGTGCAGGCGAAGAAACTTGCCTTGATGACCGATTTGAAGCGCTTTCCCCAAATAAATATATGGAAGGAAAAATCAGAGCCTCCATCCTGTCAGAGGACGAAATGGCAGACAGCGCATCCGCCGAGCTGTCGGATATACGCCGAAAAATGCGGGCAGCGTCTTCAAGGGTGCGTGAAAAGCTGGATAAAATGACGCGTTCGGCAGAATACCAAAAGTATCTGCAGGATCCGATTGTCACCATACGAAGCGGCCGCTTTGTTGTACCGGTTAAATCCGAACACAGGGGAGATGTTGCAGGGCTGATACATGATACTTCATCATCGGGCGCAACCGTTTTTATCGAACCGATTGGGGTGGTTGAAGCAAATAATGAATTGCGGGTTCTTATGTCAAAGGAAAAGGCTGAAATAGAACGCATTCTTGCGTCTTTGTCGGCAGAGGTCGGTGGGTTTTCTGAGGCGATAATCGAGGATTATCAGATTGTGGTTGAGTTGAATTTTATTTTCGCCAAAGCAAGGCTCGCTTATAAAATGAAGTCGGTAGAGCCCAAGCTGACAGATAACGGTCATATCAAACTAAGACGGGCGCGTCACCCATTATTGGACCCCGAGACTGCAGTACCGATTGATGTTGAACTGGGCGGTCGTTTTGATACCCTGGTAATCACAGGCCCAAACACCGGCGGGAAAACCGTAACCCTCAAAACAATTGGTTTGCTTACCTTGATGGCTATGTGCGGGCTGATGCCCCCTGTAGGAGACGGCAGCGTGATATCGGTATTCGACGAGGTTCATGCCGATATCGGTGACGAGCAGTCGATTGAACAGTCCCTGTCCACATTTTCCGCCCATATGACAAATTTAATAAGGATAATCGATAAAGCCGACAATAAAAGCCTTGTATTAATGGATGAGCTGGGAGCGGGAACCGACCCGGTTGAAGGTGCAGCACTTGCAACCGCAATATTGGAACGGCTTCGGATAAAGGGTGCGCGGATTGCGGCCACCACACATTATGCCGAGTTAAAGGCATTCGCGATACACACCCCCGGTGTTGAAAACGGCAGCTGCGAATTTGATGTTGCCACCTTGCGCCCAACCTATCGTCTGTTGATAGGCGTTCCCGGGCGCTCAAACGCATTTGCAATATCCGAACGGCTTGGCATGGATGCGCCCTTGGTTGAACGCGCAAAGCAGCTTGTTTCAAACGAAAATCAGAGACTTGAAGATGTTGTAATGAAGTTGGAGGAACGCAGGCAGTCACTTGAGAACCAGCTGGAACAGGCTGAACAATTGCGCCGAACGGCTCAAACAGCCGAACAAAAAGCCGAACAGCGGCTTGAAGAGCTTGAAAAAATACGAGAAAATGAAATTGAAGGGGCAAAAGCAGATGCTCGAAGGATTATCGAAAGGGCAAGGAGCGAATCGGAACAACTGATAAATGAACTTGACGCACTCAGAAGGGAAAAGAACTCAGCGGATTTTGCACAGCGTGCACAGGATGCAAAAAGTCGCCTCCGCTCCAGATTAAAGGAAGCCGAAGATGCTGTTGATCCTGTAATAAATAAACGCAAAACCGAGTATAAGCTGCCTCGTGAGCTGATGGTCGGAGATGAGGTGCTTATCGTCGACATTGATAAAAAAGGGGTTGTAATAAGCCCACCTGACGGCAACGGGAAGGTTACCGTTCAAGCGGGCATAATAAAGACCAGGGTGGGGACAGATAATCTCAGGCTGCTGAATGAGCAATCCGGTACAAAAACAGCCAATCAGACAGCTGCTGTGCGGACACTAAAAGGCGATTCCTCCCGTGCGGTACGAGCGGTCAGAACAGAGCTCGATATAAGAGGACTTATGACCGATGAGGGGGTTCTTGAGCTTGACCGCTTTATAGATGATGCGATTATGTCGGGCATCGAACAAATAACCGTTATACACGGCAAGGGCACCGGAGCGCTGCGCGTCGCAGTACATCAGCATTTACGCAAACATCCTTCGGTTAAAAGCTTCCGCCTGGGTGTATTCGGCGAAGGAGAAAACGGCGTAACCATAGTTGAGCTTAAATAATGTCATAGCACATAGAGCAGTATGCTGAAATAGTGAGCTACGGCACCTGCAAGAACAAAAAAGTGCCATGTCAGGTGGGTATAACGTACTTTTTTCTGCCGATAGAATATTAAGCCGGATGTGTAGAAAACACCGCCGGTTAAAAGAAGCATCAGGCCGTTCCATGGAAGTGTGTTAAAAAGCGGAATGGCGGCAACCACTATGCACCAGCCGCTTGCAATATAGCATATCATTGATATTTTTTTAAATTTCTCCAGACCGATACAATTGAGAATAATTCCGAATATAGCAGTTGCCCAAACAACCCCGAAGATTGTCCAACCGATTGCACCGCGTAAAGATATTAAGGTGTAAGGGGTGTATGTGCCGGCAATCATTAAAAATATGGATGAATGGTCGAGAACACGCAGCACCTTTTTTACCTTTACATTTGTAATGGCATGATATAAGGATGACATGCAGAACAACAAGAGCATTGACGCGCCATAAACAGCCGCCGCGACCGTTTCGAGCGGCCTTCCTCCCGCCCGCAAAAGCAGGATGACTATTCCGGCAATAGATATCATTGCCCCAATCCCGTGTGTAATTGAATGGCCGATCTCCTCACTTAATGTATAAAGAGAGCCTTTCTTTTGAATATCCGTTGTCATAACAGTTCATCCTTTCATATTCTTATGATAAGTGGTGATAGAAAATTCAACACCTAGTATCAGTAACTACATAAAGAATAACATAAGACGATGTAATTTACAATAGCATACTACATTAATTGTTTATAAATTAAATTAGTATCAGTACTACGAACTTATTATATTTTGTTCAAATTTCAAAAGCTTATACTAAACAAAAATAAACGCCTTTCTTAAACTTGCGTAAAAGAAGGCGTTTATTTTAATTGAAAACTATTTTATTTTATATCCGGTTATTTTGAATACACCGTGCTTTGTATATGCTTCAGCCGTCAAGCTGTCTCCGGTTATACAACCTTTGGCGGTGTAATGAATTTTGAAAATCAGCTTTTGAATTATTCCGGAAAACTCAAACCTGTTTCGGTCAATTTCCCCATCAGAAAACGAACTTACAATACTTCCGGCCCTTAATGTTTCGCTGAGCTTTCCGCCCGATTCAATAAATTCTAATAATGACAGGCGACAATGTGTAGTTGCCTGTCATTATTAGAATTTATAATTCACAAATCGGCTGGTGAGGGTCGGCAAGCTTGCCGACAATGGGAGCGGGATCAATGCCCTGACGGGTGTAGTAGTCGGCGATTGCCGCCTTTATTGATTGCTCGGCCAGGACCGAACAATGTATTTTATTTACCGGCAGACCATCAAGCGCCTCGACTACCGCTTTGTTGGAAAGCTGCAGTGCTTCCTCAATTGTTTTGCCCATAATCATTTCGGTGGCCATCGAGCTGGTAGCAATTGCCGAGCCGCATCCATAGGTCTTAAACTTAACATCGTCGATTCGCCCGTCTTTGACCTTGATATACATTTTCATGATATCTCCGCATTTGGCGTTACCGATTTCACCGATACCGTCAGCATCGGGTATCTCGCCGACATTTCGCGGATTTGTGAAGTGCTCCATTACTTTATCACTGTAAAACTGAGCCATTTTATATTCATTCCTTTCTTAATTAGGAAGATTTAATTATCGTGTTGTTAATGGATGGTTGGCATAAACCTTGACTTTATTCAAAATCCTCGCCTTTGACTATTTTCTCCCATAGCGGAGAAATATCGCGCAGGCGGTTTATGATGGGGGGGATGACCTCCAGCATGGTATCAATGTCATCATCTGTTATATCCTCGGAAAGCGAAAGCCTTAAAGAGCCGTGTGCAATCGAATGGGGCAACCCTATCGAGAGCAGAACATGACTGGGGTCCAGCGAGCCTGATGTGCAGGCAGAGCCGGACGAGGCGCAAATACCCTTGAAATCCAGCAACAGAAGCAGACTCTCTCCTTCGATGCCCTCAAAACTGATATTAACATTGCTGGGCAGCCGATTTATCGGGTCACCGTTAAGCCGACTGCGCTCCACACTTTTGAGAAGCCCCGAAATCAGACGGTCCCGCTTGACAATCATGGGAGTGGTATTTTTATCCATATCAACATTGGCCAGCTTCAACGCCTCTGCCAGCCCGACAATTCCGGCTGTGTTTTCGGTTCCCGCGCGACGACCTTTTTCCTGAGCTCCGCCCTCAATAAGATTGGGGAATCTCAACCCTTTGCGGATAATCAGAGCCCCGACACCTTTGGGACCGTGAAATTTATGTGCAGCCAGCGACAGCATATCTATATTCATACCTGCAAAATCAACCGGTATGTGCCCAACAGCTTGTACTGCATCGGTATGAAAAAGAACACCCATTTCACGGCATATCGCGCCTATTTCGGAAATCGGTTGAATGGTGCCTATTTCATTATTGGCAAACATAACGGTTACCAGTGCGGTATCCGGGCGAAGTGCTTGCTTTAAGTCTTCCGTTTGTACAATACCTTTTTCATATACAGGCAGCAGGGTTATTTCAAACCCTTGCTTTTCAAGAGCTTTCAGAGTATGGAGAACGGCATGGTGCTCAAAAGCGGTTGAGATAATATGCTTTTTGCCCTTTTTCGACAGGGCATCGGCAGCCATGCGTATTGCCCAGTTATCGGCTTCACTGCCTCCCGAGGTGAAAAACACCTCATCTGACCGGCAATTAAGATACTTTGCAACCGTATCCCGCGATTCGTCCACGGCTTGCCGAGCTGTTTGGCCGAAGCTGTAGAGTGATGATGGGTTGCCGTACTGCTCTGTCAGATAGGGCATCATTTTATCCAAAACTTCCGGAAGCAGACGGGTGGTTGCCGCATTGTCGGCATATATAAAACGACCCATATCGTTCACCGGCTTTCCGTGCTTTTATCGTGATGAATTTAATATATACCAAATTGGTGTAGAATGCAATATATAATTAGTAAATGTTTTGCATATATCTTTAATATAATTTAGTTAGTATTAATATTTCTGAAAATTATTATATTTTAGTTTGAGCGGCCATAACGGCAAGACGGTCACATCGTTCGTTTTCCGGATGTCCTTCATGCCCTCTTACCCAAACTAATTTTACATGATGTATATCAAGTAGGGTCAACAGCCGCTCCCATAGGTCGGCATTAAGAGCAGGCTTTTTATCTGCTTTTCGCCAACCGTTGCGTTTCCACGAACGAGCCCAGCCCTTTTGGATTGAGTCGATGACATATTTTGAGTCGCTTGTCAGTGTAACCTCGCAGGGTTCTTTGAGAGCAGACAGCCCTTGGATAACAGCGGTCAATTCCATTCGGTTGTTTGTTGTTTTCGGCTCGCCGCCGGAAAGTTCCTTTTCGCATTCGTTAAAACGCAGAATGGCGCCCCATCCACCCGGGCCGGGATTGCCCGAACAGGCTCCGTCAGTAAAAAGCTCCACCTTTTTCATGTTGCAACCCCCGTTTTTAATTTCAATGCTTCTGATTATATATGAAAATTAATTATTTAACAAGTAATAGTCAACCGTAACAAATAATTTTTATTTTAAGTCCTAAATCATTCATTCGCGGTCAATACTAATCATATTGAAAACTGTTGAGTCGGTAAATATCAGCGAAGGGAATGGTTTTTTAATGAGAGCGGTAATTATGGCGGGCGGTGAGGGGACACGCCTGCGTCCTTTGACCTGTGATATTCCAAAACCAATGGCGCGTCTGTGCGGCAGACCCATGATGGAATATATTCTGGATTTATTAGAGCTGCACCATATTGAGGAGGCGTCTGTAACCCTTCGATATCTTCCTTCTGCAATATCCGGATATTTCGGAGAAGATTACCGGGGGATTTCTTTGCAGTATAATGTAGAGGAACAACCATTAGGTACTGCAGGCAGTGTAAAGGGAGCGGTAGAAAGATTTCACGGGGATGACAGCGACGTTTTAATAATAAGCGGGGATGCACTGACCGATTTTGATTTGACTGCGGCATACGAATACCACAAAAAGAACGGCGC
Organism: Oscillospiraceae bacterium; assembly: GCA_028683785.1. GTDB lineage: Bacteria > Bacillota > Clostridia > Oscillospirales > Acutalibacteraceae > Avimonas. The sequence goes on along the minus strand of JAQUHC010000049.1, from coordinate 158 downwards.
GGCAGCAACATTGTTGGTCACCCGAGTGGATGACCCAAGAGAATACGGTCTTGTACGTGCAGATGAAAAAGGACGGGTTACCGGATTTGTGGAAAAACCGGGCTGGGCACAAGCGGTTACCGATTGCGCCAATACCGGCATATATATATTGTCTCCAT
>JAQUHC010000048.1 GCA_028683785.1 Oscillospiraceae bacterium | reverse complement strand
GAAGAATAGGCAACATTTCCTTTAATATTGTTTCGACTGCCCAATTTATTAAAGGTGGCGCCGTAAAGCGAAACGGCACGAGGGTTTCCCATCAGAAACCTGACAAGGTCAATAACATGGACTCCTAAGTCGATTAGGGGTCCGCCCCCGGAACGCGATTTGTCGCCGAACCAGCCGCCGGGGTTGCCGCACCGGCGAAGGTATGTGGCTTTGGCATAATAGATATCGCCGAAATAATCCTTGTCGATAAAATCCCGAAGAATATTGCAGTCGTTTCCGAAGCGGCGAACAAACCCAATCATTAAAAGCTTACCGCTCTTTTGTGCCGCATTAAGCATTCCCTCGGCTTGTTTTGCCGAAACAGCCATGGGTTTTTCACAAATCACATGCTTTCCGGCATTTAGTGCGGTAATTGTGTTATTTGCGTGTGCCGAGTTCCAAGTACATACGCTGAGGGCATCCAATTCGGGGGCCGAGCTTAACATTTCGTTTATATCGGTGTACAGCCTTGTTATGTTATGGCGCTGTCCCATTTCTTTCAGCCGATTATTATCGATATCACAAAAAGCATATAATTCAACGTTTGGGTTCTTTTTATATGCTTGTATATGAAAATTTGAAATACCGCCCACGCCTACAATTCCCACTTTGATTTTACCCATAATTTCTCCCCTCATTTATTAATGATTCTAAAAATTCAACCGCAAGCTTTATGTCATCCTCCGGATTTTGCCCGACTTCTCGCTCTATAGTGAGATATCCATTGTAGCCGATATCTTCAAGCGCTTTTATATAGTTTGGGAAGTCAACATCTCCTTTGCCTAAAGGAAGCTCGATAAAGGCGTTTGCTTGTTTGATAGCGGTCTCAATGATGCCGTAAATCACTTCGGGGTTGCACTCTTTGAGTTTGCGCCCGTCTTTAGCGTGGGTATGCACAATGTAGTCCTTGAGGGTGTAAACCGCCTTGACAGGGTCGTCACCGGTCACCATGACAAAATTGGCCGGGTCAAGATTGACTGCAACTCCTTTGGAGCCCAGAGAGTCAAGAAAATCCTTTAATATGACTGCGGTTTCCGGTCCTGTTTCGATTGCGAAATGGGCGTTAATACTGTCCGCATACTCGCTCAGTTGTCCGCACGCCTCTTGCATAATCTTATAACGTTCGTGGGCAGGATTGTCAGGTATAACACCGATATGGGTTGTCACGATATCGGTGTTAAGGTCCTTTGCAAGGTCTATTATGCGCTTGGAGCGCTCGATTAGCTGCGGATTTTTTTCAGGATCTCCGAAGCCGTGACCGAGATCGCCGCACAATGCCGAAATCGTAAGGCCATGAGATATCACCATGTCAAGGAATTCGCGCTTTTTTTCACCTGTAAGATTGTCGGGTGACAGTTCTCCGCTTGTGGCATACACCTGAATCCCCTGAATTTCGAGGTCTTTTGCCTTTTTCAGCGCAGTTTTAATGTCGGTGCGAAAGGAATCCAAAAGCACTCCGATCGGAAATCGATGCATATTATTATCCCCCTTTGTATTTTGTGCGTTGCATTTTATTTGATTATATTATAGAATACATTTAAAATTAGTAAAGAAATCAAATTGCCCGATATTAACACAATATTGCTATTTGGGAGTGAAATCAAAATATCTACTACTTATGAGCACCATAAACACAGCGATCCGGATTTCCCGGTAATATTTCATCGTGACAAATTAAAAAATGACCAAGACTTTCTTATGCATTGGCATGAAAATATTGAAATCCTTTACTTTCGCCGGGGTAGTGCTGTGGTGGAGTGCGACACGGTACCTGTTTATTCAAATGCCGGAGATATTGTCTTAATTAATTCAAGCTCGTTGCATTACATTCATTCGATAACGCCCCAATGTGAGTATGATTGTCTGATAGCCGACAAGATGTTTTGTGAAAGTCACGGTTTTCGGGTGGGGGAGATACATATTAACAGCCCGATAAACGATTTGCAGGCAGGTTCTTTTTTTGACAGTATTTGTAGTGAGATTTCGGAAAAGAACCAATATTACAAAATTGCCGTCAAGGCATACCTTGTGCTGATACTTGCACGCATTTTTATGATTGCTAAGAATGATTTGGTCGCCTCGGCTGGTTGCAGCAATCATAAGCTTGATATGGTTTGCGATTCGATTGACTTTATTCGCAAGCACTACAAGCAAGATATTACGGTAGACCAAATATGCGAACACGCGGGATTCAGCAAATATTATTTTTGCCGGACATTTCGAGAAATTACCGGAAAGACGGTGGTCGATACCGTAAACTATTTGAGATGCGAAAATGCCCGGCGGCTTTTGTTGACCGGCAGATATAATATTAGCGAATGTGCCGAATTGAGCGGATTTAATAATAAGTCCTATTTTTCGAGAATTTATAAAAGATATATGGGCTGTCTGCCGTCCGAGGACGAAGAGAGGCAAAGCCGTTCATGAGAAACAGTATCATAATAGTCGTTCAGCTTTTTATTAAAGTGGCTATATACAAGGGCTACCGACACTATTTAACGATATGGGCTACGCTGATGTCCTCGGCAAGCTGCTTTCTATGTTTGCCGGTAAGGTTGACAAAATAAAACCCGCTTACCATCGCAGTTAATACTAATTTAATTTATAAACATAGATAATATCCAAGTCCGTTGTATATCTTCTTATTATGATATTTCTATATATTTATTTTAAATTAGTATAAGTGATGATAAGCGGGTTTTTAGTCGTCATGCTATTTTTCTGTTTTGCCTGCATTTCTGAAATCATAGGGCGCGCCGAATATTCCGCCGTCAAAGGGGCGGACGATTATACCGCTGTCGGTTTTGGGAATACCCGCGAATCGGCACTCGAAGCTTAAGGGTATTGACGGGCAAGTCTGCCACAATATCGCTTCCAGCTCCTCCAGCTGTGAACGTGTAACCGTTCCGCTGGCTTTGGATAGCTTTGTATCATATGATTTATCGGAAAAATGCGCATAATTCCCAACCGATCCGGTCCTGTAATTTTTCAGAGCGTGTAAAGCCCCTGCGCCCGTGGCGGTCGATTGATACAGGGCAATTTGATAGTTGCCCACCTTGACCCGGGTCGCAAGCTCGGATTCCGAAACGGTCTCGATTTTAAAATACAAAGAGAGATTTTTTTGCCATGATTGAACGATATATCGTGACACATTTACATGGTAATCATCATCGGAGCACAGGAGAGTCAGCACAGGCATTTTTTCCAGTCCGACTTGTTTGAGACCCGCGGCAAGCTCAGCGGCGGCTTTTTTGCCGCGGGGTGTCGGCTTTTTCGCGTTGGCCTTGGTTCTGTAAAGCTCTCCGCTCGGCGTCATCGCATCGGGCGAAATGAAGCCTGTCGCCGGGGTATCTATGTTGGGGTCAAGCCGTTTATAAATAATATCCCATTCCAGTGAATCCCGCAAAGCCTGCCGTATTTTGGTTCTGCCCAGCGCGGCATTGTCGTTATTAAGCCACAACATGCTGACGGTGTCCTGCAGCTTGACAAGGCTATGCCCGGCTTGTTTTGCCTGCTCCAGCATTTCATAAGGGATGGGGGCTGCATCTAAAAGCCCTTTGGATAAAAGATCAACCGGGTTTTCCACATCCCCAATCATATATCTGACAGCGGCGGGCAGAATATTTTTCTTATCGTGATATTCTTCATGCTTATTCAGGAGAATGGATTTATTATGCTCCCATGTTTTAAGAATGAAAGGTCCGTTTGTCAAGGTGTATTCGGCTTGCAGCCCATATCGGCCGCCGGTAGACTCAAAAAAACTCTGTTTGCAGGGCATAAACGGGGTGGAAGCCGTTTTAATCGGGAATTCGGCATTTGGTTTTGTAAGGGTGATGGTGAGCTGGTTATCGTTTAGTGCTTTTACGCCCAGCTTGGAAACATCCAGCGACCCGTCGTTTACTTTGCTTGCATTTTTTATATCGAAAAGCTGTTCGGCAAGGGAAGAACGGGTGGAGGGGAGAACCGCCCGCTGCATTCCGAATACAAAATCATGAGCCGTGACCCGAGAGCCGTCACTCCATTTTGAATCAACCAGTGTAAATGTGTAGGTGAGACGGTCATCCGATAAAGTCCATGTCGCTGCGGCAGGCAGGGGGTTCCCGGCTTGGTCGGGGCGTGCCAGTCCTTCAAATAATGCCGCGATAACAGTCACCGAAGCAGAATCGGTGGAGACCTGCGGGTCGAGCTGTCTGGGTTCGGCATCAAGCGGAAACCGAAAGCTCTTGCCCGAAATCGATTCCTTTTTGCATCCGCTGAAAAAAATCAATATTATAAAAAGCACGGCCGCTGTTTTTTTCATCCTGAGCCCGTTATAAAACGGCATGAGCCATCCCTCCGCAAATCGTTCGTTTTTGAAAAAGGTTAGTGTAATAATTATAACAACTGTCCGAATGATTGTCTATCAAATTAAACCCGGTTTTTTTCTATTGACAAGGGCATATAAAAGCTATATATTATAAAAGGCAGATTAAATCTGCCAAACTGATAATATCGAGAATACATGTATGATAAACAAGGGGTGCTGGCAATTCAGCCGGCTGAGAGTGAGCATGCGGCTCAAAACCCTGAACCTGATCCGGATAATACCGGCGGAGGGATGTTAAACTGTTCCCATCGGTTTTATATGAGAACAGCATTAAACAGGCGGCTTACGGCACATGCGCTTTGGCTTCCTTTTTAAGAACCTCCACAAATCGTGGGGGCTTTTTATTTATCAAAAATCCCGTTTTCAGGCAAGAATTATCCTGATGATCACATCGGTAATATCGGTAAAAATACTAATCACAAAATTATTGAAAGGGGTCTTTACCTTGAAATCAAACAAACCCATGCTTTTGGCCGAAAGCGGAATCATGCTGGCTTTTGCATCAATCCTCAGTATAATTGAAATTGCACAGCTCCCTTACGGCGGCAGCATCACGGCATTCAGTATGCTGCCGATAATAATCATAGCCTACCGCAGAGGGGCGGGTTGGGGGTTGTTCTCGGCTCTTGCATTCAGCCTTGTTCAAATGCTGATGGGGCTCAACAACCTTTCATATGCTACATCAACATCGGCGGTGGTTGCAATCATATTCCTTGATTATATCGCGGCTTTTACCGTTTTAGGACTGGGGGGCATTTTCCGCAGATTTTTCAAAAAGCAGGCGGCAGGGCTGACGGCAGGAACAATATTTGTCTGCATTTTGCGTTATGCCATTCATGTTATCGTAGGTTATGTTGTGTGGACTAAAATATCAATTCCCGAAACAAACGCACTCATATATTCTTTTGTTTATAACGCGACATATATGGTGCCCGAAACCTTGGTGACCGTGGTGGCCGCAATATATTTTTCCCGTGTTCTTGATATTAGAGGGGAAACCATAACCCGTGCTCCCGCCAGAGAAAAGGCACCCGACCTTGCTGTTTTGTTTACGGGGATTGCAAAATCCATTTTTGCCGCAGCCATGATTGCCGACATTGCTCTGGTATTTTCAAAATTACAAAGCGGGGATACCGGAGAGTTTGACATAACAAATATTGCAAATGTAAATTGGCCTTTGGTCGCGGGGATATCGATCGGCGCGATACTTTTGGCCGGGCTGTTCTATATTCAGGCAAAACGTGTGCCCCATGACAGCACGGTTGAGCTTAAAGGGCTGTTCGGGAATATTCCTGTCGTTATTGTGCTGGCATTCGCAGCAGCCGCAGCCGCGTTTATAATATATAATGTAAGCAAAGGAAATACGGATACCATGTCTGCAATCAAAATGTCGGTTGCTGCAATAGCGGTAATCGCGGCGGTGATATGGTTGGCAATAAGCAGGAGAAAAAGAAAATAAGCTTTGATTGTAAAACACTATATATAATGCCATCGGCTCCCCCTCCCTCGTCAGAGGGAGGCTTAGGGCTCGCTTTAATAGAAATCATACATATTGTGATCTATATAGAAAATACTATCCTTTGGCTCCCTCTGACGAGGGAGCTGTCGCCCGCGGGCGACTGAGGGAGAGACCACGCACAAATTGATTGAAAGTATCAATCATCCAATCACCAAAAAATCCGAGGCAAGCATACCTATCATAATTCTGCTGTTTCGACCTAAATTGTGCTATTCTCTCCCTCCACCGCTCCGCGGTCCCCCTCCCTCGTCAGAGGGAGGCTTAAGACCGCTTTAATTGGGATTTACATACAATGTTTATAGTAAAAATGATTAGCATTAATACCTGTTGACAACGTCTGAGAAAAGAGTATAATATGGTTGAACGGTTGAACACTTGAACAACTGTTAAACCATAAGGGGGGATTTGGAATGAAGCATTCAAATGGTATTGATAGATGTGACTGCAATATATTGCATAAAGAGATTGTAGACCGTGTTCAGGGACTAATGCCGGATAGAGAGGATATAAACGGCTTGGCAGGGTTGTTCAAGGTGTTCGGAGATGCTACAAGAATGAAAATCCTGTCCGCATTGACTCATTCGGAGATGTGCGTGTGCGACATAGCGGCACTGCTCGGCATGACTAAATCCTCGATATCCCATCAGCTCAGGGTTTTGAAACAAACACGGCTGGTTAAATACCGCCGAGAAGGTAAGGTGGTATTCTATTCACTTCAAGATGAACATATTAAAAACATATTTGATCAAGCACTTTCGCATATTTCAGAGGGGTTATAGTTTGAAAAATAAATTTTCAAACGGGGAGTTTTGTCCTTTCGCGCCAAAAGCGAGGCGCAAATTCGGCACAGCCGAACCGGCTAAAACATCCCGGTCACTGCGAAAGGATGGTCATAAAGTTTGAAAAATAAATTTTCAAACGGGGAGTTTTGTCCTTTTGCGCCAAAAGCGAGGCGCAAATTCGGCACAGCCGAACCGGCTAAAACATCCCAGTCACTGTGAAAGGATGGTCATAAAAATGAGAAAAGAACTGGCTTTAGAAGGACCGGATTGCAGTATGTGTGCCTCAAATAATGAGGATGATATAAATAAAAAGGATATATTTTCTCTGATACTCGGCGGGATTATTTTCGTCGCTGGACTGATATTAAGGCTTCCGGAAGGATGGGAGCTCGGGCTCTTTTTGGCGGCATACCTTATATTAGGCGGAGAGGTTCTGCTTTCGGCAGCACGCAATATTATTAAGGGCAGGGTATTTGATGAAAATTTTCTTATGAGTATTGCCACGATAGGCGCCTTTGCAATAGGCGAATATCCTGAAGGTGTCGCGGTAATGCTCTTTTATAAAATCGGGGAGCTGTTTCAGAGCATCTCGGTCAACCGTTCACGCAGGTCGATTTCCGAGCTTATGGACATACGCCCCGATTATGCCAACTTAATGGCGGGTGATGATATAATCCGCGTATCTCCGGATAGGGTTAAAGTCGGGGATATGATTGTGGTTAAAGCAGGAGAGAAAATTCCTCTGGACGGCAGGATTCAGAAGGGGGAGGCTTCCCTCGATACATCCGCATTAACCGGGGAAGCGATGCCGCGGGATGTAAATGCAGGCAGCGAGGTTTTATCCGGTTCGGTTAATCTGAACGGGATGCTGTATATTGAGGTGACAAAGGAATTCGGCGAATCAACGGTATCAAAAATTCTTGACCTGGTGCAAAACGCGGGAAATAAAAAAGCCCCTGCCGAGAATTTCATTTCAAAATTCGCACGGGTTTATACCCCGATTGTCGTTTTGGCAGCAGTTGCCCTTGCCCTTATTCCGCCCTTGGTTGTTCCCGGCGCGGATTTTGATGAATGGATCAGCAGAGCGCTGGTATTCTTGGTTGTCTCCTGCCCCTGCGCATTGGTGGTGTCAATACCTCTTACCGTTTTCGGAGGAATCGGCGGAGCATCCCGAAACGGGATTTTGATCAAGGGAGGAAATTATCTCGATGCGCTGGCAGGCGTTGATACGGTGGTGTTTGATAAAACAGGAACGCTCACCAAGGGGGTGTTTACCGTTTCGCGCATTATCCCCGCCGATGGCTGGACGGAGAATCGGCTTTTATCACTTGCCGCCTATGCGGAGAGCTGTTCCACCCATCCCATAGCCCTCTCAATTCAAACGGCATACGGCAAAGAAATTGATACAAAGCGAATCTTTGGACAGGAGGAAATTGCGGGTAAAGGGATAAAAACTGTAATCGACGGGGTTGAGGTTCTGGCAGGCAGCGCAAGGATGATGCAGGAGCAGGGGCTTGAAATACCGGTCGCCGAATCGGAGGGCTCTGTTGTATATTTCGCGGCAGACGGTAAATATTCGGGATGTATTATTATAGAAGATGAAATAAAGCCGGACGCCTGTAAGGCAGCCAGGGAGTTGAGGAACCAGGGAATCCAAAAGCTTGTTATGGTGACAGGTGACCGGGCTGCAGTTGCGAAAGACGTGGCAAGCAAAATAGGGTTAGATATGGTTTATGCCGATCTGCTTCCCCATCAAAAGGTGGAAAAGCTGGAGGAAATAATCGCGACAAAATCGGGGAAGGGAAGGCTGGCGTTTGTGGGGGACGGCATAAATGATGCACCCGTGCTTGCCCGCGCCGATATCGGGATTGCCATGGGCGGACTTGGTTCGGACGCGGCAATCGAAGCAGCCGACATGGTATTAATGAACGATGAACCTTCCGCGCTGGTGACGGCTATACGAATTGCCAAAAAGACCCGCCGCGTGGTATGGCAGAACATAGTTTTCGCCCTGGGTGTCAAGGCGGTTATTCTTGTTCTGGGAGCAGTCGGTATGGCAACCATGTGGCAGGCTGTTTTCGGAGACGTAGGCGTAATGGTTATTGCGGTATTAAACGCCATACGAACGATGACAATAAAAAAGTAGGGGCGGATTCTATATCCGCCCGAATATTATCAGAATACGGAAAAACTATTTATACCGTAATAAACGCATTCTGTCACATTAAGAAAATTTTAAGGTTGACAACATATTGCATTATGCAGGACCATATTCATTTTGTATCAGCCACTTTTTCATGTTAATACTTTTATCGGTATTACCCTTGTTGAAGCTCACTTTTAACCTGTTGAATTTCACTATCGTTTGCCATACCTGCCGGTTTGTAAAAACCTTTTGACTCGGCAAGCTTGTACAGGTCATATTGGGTGGTTTCGCAGTTATTTCTGATTTGTTGGAGGGTTGATCTTAATTCCAAATTGGAGCATTCCGAAATTGCGTTGGCGTAAAAGGTAAGGCTGTTTTTCACCATCGAAAGTGAATCGTTGATCATAACTTTGTCTTGAAGCATGCATACAACTCCTTTACTTTAAAAATGTCATTAGTTTTTGTTTGGTGCCCTGGGCTTCACCCGAGGATTTTTCAAAATAGTTCCTGACTTGAGGGTCCATTGCTTGCTGAGAATAGGCCTGCATCTTCTGGCTGATCGTGTCGTGCTCACCGATTATGTGGCGCAGATTTTGAAGTTCCATCTGGTTCAATTGTGACATTTGAAAACTCCTTTCATATTTTTACTATTATTTCAGGGAAGGTTATTTTTATTCAGGATTGTTGTCATATTTAAAATTTAATTTTAAATGTTATTATCAATTGACAACCAAGTGTTGCTACATTATAATATATATTGTGGCACAGCATCTAGTCAGACCATATATGTTGTGGATATTATAACAATCTTTCTGTTAACTATAACTAAAAAAGGTGGAGTTTTTTGTGCCGTTAACCCAAATCATTAAGCGCGACCGATCCTATGTACCTTTTAAAAAAGAAAAGATTGTGCTGGCGATTTTTAAAGCTGCCGGTGCTGTCGGGGGAAACGATTTTTCAACATCGGAAAGGCTGGCGGATGAGGTTGTGCGGATCGCCGAGCAGCAATTTCCCAACGGCATTGCTGATGTTGAAAGCATACAGGATATTGTCGAAAAGGTTTTAATTGAAGAGGGTCATGCTAAAACGGCTAAAGCATTTATACTTTATCGCGAAAAAAGGCGCTCAGCGCGTGAATCCAACGCCCTTATCGGGGCAACGATAAACATGTTTACCGAATATCTTAATGACCGCGACTGGCAGATTAACGAAAATGCCAACACCCAAAAATCTATAAACGGTCTGAATAACTATATACGCGAGGCATTTACCAAAAACTATTGGCTGCACGAGATTTATCCAAATGAGGTTCGCGATGCCCACACATCCGGAGAGATACATATACACGATTTGGGCTTTTTCGGTCCGTATTGCGCCGGGTGGGACCTTCGCCAGATTTTGATGAACGGATTCGGCGGGGTGCCGGGCAAGGTTGAGTCCAAGCCGCCCAAGCATCTGCGTTCGCTTTTGGGACAGGTCGTCAATTCCACTTTTACGACACAAGGGGAGAGTGCCGGCGCACAGGCGTGGTCATCGTTTGATACATACTGCGCTCCGTTTATCCGGTATGATAACCTTGATTATAAAACAGTGCGGCAGGCACTTCAGGAATTTATATTTAACCTGAACGTTCCGACCCGGGTCGGATTTCAATGCCCGTTTTCCAACCTAACCTTTGATATTATTCCGCCCCGAACACTGAAGGATGAACATGTGATTATCGGCGGACAGATTATGCCCGAAACATACGGCGATTTTCAGGAGGAAATGAATCTTCTTAACATTGCATACTGCGACGTCATGATGGAGGGGGATTCAAAGGGCCGGGTATTTACATTCCCGATTCCCACCATTAATGTGGGTAAGGATTTCGCATGGGACAGCGACGTTGTTGAGAAGTTTATGGAGATCACCTGTAAATACGGGGTTCCCTACTTCTCTAACTATATCAATTCAGATTTATCACCCGAGGATGCGCTGTCAATGTGCTGCCGCCTACGCCTGAATACCGCCGAGCTGCGCAAACGCGGAGGCGGGTTGTTCGGCTCAAATCCGCTGACCGGTTCAATAGGGGTTGTTACCATAAATCTGCCCCGTCTTGCCTACCTTTCCAACACCGAATCGGAGTTCAAAATCCGACTGTGGCAGCAGATGAATATCGCCAAGAACAGTTTGGAAATCAAGCGCAAGGTGATCGAGGAACAAACCGCCAAGGGGCTTTATCCCTATTCCGCCAACTATCTTAAAGATGTTCACGCGCGGACCGGCTGTTACTGGTACAACCATTTCAACACAATCGGCATAATCGGAATGAACGAGGCTTGTCAGAATCTGTTGGGTGCCGACCGCGACCTTACCACACAGGACGGGCAGGAATTTGCGATCCGCGTTCTCAACTATATGCGCGAGGTTATAAAAGATATTCAGGATGAAACCGGACACTATTATAATCTGGAAGCAACCCCGGCCGAGGGGACAAGCTATCGCCTTGCCAAGCGCGACAAGGCGATGTTCCCTGACATCATAACGGCAGGCGAAAAGGTTCCGTATTACACCAATTCCTCACAGCTTCCCGTCGGGTTTACCGATGATATATTTGAAACTCTGGAATTACAGGATGAGCTCCAGTCGCTCTATACCGGCGGAACGGTTCTTCATCTGTATCTTGGCGAAGAAATTAATGACCGTGAGGTTGCAAAAAGGCTTATCAAAAAGGTATTCACAAAATATAAGCTGCCGTATATATCTCTTACCCCGACATTCTCCATATGCAATAACCACGGGTACTTATCGGGAGAGCAGTTTACCTGCCCGGAATGCAACGAAAAAACCGAGGTTTGGAGCAGGGTGGTCGGGTATCTGCGCCCGGTGCAGAATTATAACACGGGTAAAAAAGAGGAGTATGCTCAGCGACTGAAATATGTTGTCAGGGTGTGAGTATATGACGGTTGCGGGCATGGTAAAAAGTTCGTTTGTTGATTATCCGGGGCTTATTTCCTGTGTGTTATTTTTGCCGGGCTGTAACTACAACTGCTTTTATTGCCATAACCGCCCGCTGCTTGAAAGCGGATATAAAAAGGTTGAGCTTGATTATATTGACGAATTTTTGAATTCGCGCCGGGATATGTTGGATGCGGTGGTGATAACCGGAGGGGAACCCACAATACAGCCCGATTTAATACCGTTTATGCGAAAAATCAGAGATAAGGGGTTTAAGCTGAAGCTTGATACAAACGGCTCCGCTCCGGATGTGGTTTTAGAGGTGTTAAGAGCGGGGTTAGCGGATTATTTTGCCGTAGATTATAAAGCGCCGACGGCAAGGTATTCCGAAGTAGCAGGCGGCAAAGCAGGCAGCCAGACCGTTTTGCAGACAATCAGCCTGTTGCTTGAAAGCCGGGCGAAATTTGAAGTCAGAACAACCGTCATTCCGCAGCTTGACACCCATGACCTGCTGCAAATGGCAAGGGAGCTGCCGATTGTCCCAAGATATGTGCTCAACCGTTATCGCAAGCCGGACATGTATTTGACATGTGATGAGGAGCGGGTGAATCAGACCCCGTATTCGCGAAACAGGCTGGAAGCCCTTGCAGATACAATTCGCGAATACCAACCGAATGTAGTTGTATAAATTTTTTATAAAGAGAGGATTAAGACATGGCTGAATTATTAACCGGAGCAGGTATCGTTTTAGCGATGTTGATAATTATTATTTTAATAATTATTTTTTCAACCCTATTCATTGTTCAACAGCAGACCATTGCAATAATTGAACGATTCGGAAGATTTCGTCGCACAACAGGAGCGGGGCTGCATACCCGCGCGCCTTTTGGTAGTGCGCCCGGTGAGCGCACGTTCTAACGGGTGAAAGTCCCGAACCCGCCCGGTAGCGGGAAGGGTATAGCCGAACACCAAGGGTGTCCATCGTGAGGTGGAATCTGGAGAAAGGTGTAAGCAAAT
>JAQUHC010000047.1 GCA_028683785.1 Oscillospiraceae bacterium | reverse complement strand
ACTGGTCGGATGTATATTTTTCAAATTGAGAAGTATACCTGCCTGAAAAAATATTATCAATGCTCACGACGGGCAGCTCCTGAAGACGGCGATTTTCATTTTCCGAAAAGGCACGCTGCGGATAAATAATATTAATAAGTGAAATGATAAAAAGCAACAATACAAAGCCTATTGAAACAACCTTTTTATTCATCTTAAAAATGTCCTTTCGGGATGAATTCACATACCTTTAAAATCGGAAATATAGGAAGGGGTTATAGGATGCATCAACCAGATAAGCGACGCATAATCCCGATATTACGAACAAAACAGCGCATCCTACAAGGGTTGATAATGCGGGTTTAGTTATGAATGCCTTTTCAATCCGCATTGTCAGTCGTTTCGGATAATCGGTGGAACCAATTGCAGCTACGATAAACAATACTGCGTTGGTGATAAAAAGATAGATTGATGAATTGTCAAAGGCAGGCGCACCGTTAGCTCCGAACATTGCCCCAATGTATGTAACACCGTCAGCCAGATCGTCAAATGCGAATATCACCCAGCTTATTATAACAAGAAGCATTGTATATATATGGGTGAAGATTGAGGGGATCTTTTTCAATATTTTCAGCAGAAACACCTTTTCCAACGCAAGCAGTATGCCGAAATATAAACCCCAAACAACGAAATTCCAGCTTGCTCCATGCCATATTCCGGTTAGCAGCCATACAATTAGAATATTACGAAGCTGTATAGGCAGCCCCCGTCGGTTGCCGCCCAGCGGTATGTATACATATTCCCGAAACCAGGTGCCCAGGGATATATGCCATCTTCGCCAGAACTCGGTGATGCTCTTTGATATATACGGATAATCGAAATTTTCGAGAAATTCGAAACCAAACATCTTACCTAAACCTATTGCCATATCGGAATAACCTGAAAAATCGAAATATATCTGAAAGGTAAACGCCAAAATCCCGATCCATGCAGTCAGAGCCGGTAAGGTCTCTATGTCTAAGGCAGAAACCTTATCCCAAATAACCCCTGCCGTGTTTGCAAGCAGAACCTTTTTACCTAAACCAGCAATAAATCGATGCACTCCGTCACCGAATTGATCAAAGCTGTGCGTTCGTTCATCCAGTTGTTTAACAATGGTTTTATACTGTACAATCGGTCCGGCGATAAGCTGGGGGAATAGCGAGACATAGGTCCCGAATGAAACAATATTCGGCTGCGCCATTACGATACCGCGGTATACATCAATGGTATATGACAAAGATTGAAATGTGAAAAATGATACCCCGATGGGGAGGGAGAGACCCAGTAACGGAATTGAAACAGAGGGTATCACGTTTAAATTTTCAATTATGAAATCGGCATATTTGAAAAAGCCCAGAATACCGAGATTTATAATCAGACATTGAATTAACGCAAAACGGGCGGCTTTCGGCCGCCCTTTTTCTTTTAACCGCTGAATCCACAGTCCGTACAGGTAGTTTATGATGATAACCGAAATCATTATCAGTACATAAACAGGTTCACCCCAGGCGTAAAAGAATAGACTGACAATCAGCAAAACAGGGTTTTTAAATTTTTTCGGAGCAATAAAATATAGAAGGAGAACAGCAGGTAAAAAATAAAATAAAAAGAGAATACTGCTGAATACCATTGGAATTCCTCCGGATTATGAACTTAATTCTTATACTTATCTATTGTTTTTCGTGCGGTTTCGTTGTCATCCGACACGCAGAGTATCACATATTTCCCCGACTCAACAATGACCGGATCGCTAAGTTTGTGCAGTTCGTCGGGATTGTAATCCTCAAAGCTTTTAAGATTATCGGCAATATGGGTATCAACTGCATCGCGTATTCGTCCGGCAGCTGCCTCATCCTTTGCTTCAAAAACTGCAATTTCTTCGGCGGTAGCGCCCGAGCCGATATATATTTTTTTGGTGACAATATCCGCTTCATCAATCGAATATACACTGGAAAAAGCGGCATTGCTCTGTTCATCAAGGGTATCGGCAAAGGTAATACTGCTTTTTAGGTCGTCTGCCAGCGTGTTGATATCAATTTCTATATCCTTTTTTGACTGGCAGCCGGTGAAAATGGCGGCTGTCAGGGCAAAGAAAGCCAGAATACCGGTAACTCTTTTCATTTAACAGTACCTTCCATTATAATTATTTTGTTGTGGATGTTGTGGTTGTGGCAGAGGAACTTGATGATGAAGAGGATGTGATTTCTGTTTGTGAAGCGGAGGCATCGGTTGTTGTGGCTGTCTTGGTCGTTGTGGTTATAACAGGAGCGGTAGCAACAGGCACATCTGTATGGGTTCTGATATATGCCATCCACTTATCACAATAGGTTTTATTCAAATGAATTCCGTCGGTGGTAGCATCCTTGGGAAGGTTGCCTTTTTTATCCTCTACTGCCTCGCGAACATTAAGATATATTAACTTTTTCTTTACGCACATATCATATATCAGTTTGTTATATTTTATAACTTTCGGATTGTTAAAAGCAGTTTTGGTTGCCGATTTTGCAGCCGTGACAGGTAAAACCGATTGAATATATATCTTGGCTTTGGGCTGTGATTTCTTAACCGAATTAACCACATCGCCGTACCGTTTTATAAATGCATCGCTGCTTTCCCAGCCCATCTCATTAAGCCCGAGCATTATGTATACCTTGCCGAACTTTTTCTTCTTAAGAGCATTCTCAACCGTTATCAGTTGACCGTTAATCTTCTCTTTCTTGTTGAAAAAGCTGGCAACCGTCATACTCCTGAATGCGTAAAATGTAGCTGTGTCGGGGGCGGAATACATCATAAGACCCTGGGTTCTGGAATCTCCTATTAAACATGCATCCTTAAAATACTCATCGCCTACAGGTTTAAGCTTTTTGGTGGTTGTTGTTGCGGCGTGAGTCGTCGAGGTTGCCGTGGTAGTAGTGCTTGTGGTGGGTGGCAGCGTTGTTTGGGTTACACTTGATGTATCCATTACACTCGAACTTTGACTTTTGGCTGCAGCGTTATCGGTGGTCGGAGGTTTATCCATCCAATATGCCAAAGCTACCGAAACAGCCAGCAATACTAAAGCAATAATTGTTATGATTGAATATCGAAAAATATTGTTTTTCCTGCGATGTCGAATGTAAATCGACCGTTGACCGGGCAGTCTTCTATTAATCATTGACAAACCCTCCATAAAACCATAAGAAAATCAGAACATAATCCTTTGGGCTATATATTCTACAAGCCGGTCAATCGGAATGCGTTCCTGCTTCATTGAATCCCTGTCCCTAACCGTAACGCAGCCATCATTCAGGCTGTCAAAATCATAAGTTACGCAATACGGAGTACCGATTTCATCTTCGCGTCTGTATCTTTTACCGATAGAGCCGGTATCATCATAATCGGTCATAAAATGACCGGAAAGCATCTCATATACTTTTAATGCGTCGGGTCCCAACTTTTTGGAAAGAGGGAGAACAGCGGTTTTGAACGGAGCCAGCGCAGGGTTAAAGCGCAAAACCACTCTACTGTCCTTGTCATCCACAATTTCTTCATCGTAGGCATCACAGAGGAAGGCAAGCACTACACGATCGGCGCCCAAGGATGGCTCGATAACATAGGGGACATACCGCTCATTGGTTTCGGGGTCAAAATAATCCAGTTTTTGACCCGAATGATTGGAGTGCTGTGTCAGGTCATAATCTGTACGGTCTGCAATGCCCCAAAGCTCACCCCAGCCGAACGGGAACAAAAACTCAAAGTCGGTGGTGGCTTTGGAATAATGTGAAAGCTCCTCCTGCTCATGGTCACGAAGCCTGAGGTTTTCTGAACGAATTCCCAAGGATAGCAAC
Source organism: Oscillospiraceae bacterium (assembly GCA_028683785.1). Lineage (GTDB taxonomy): Bacteria > Bacillota > Clostridia > Oscillospirales > Acutalibacteraceae > Avimonas. Next base: position 8,983 of record JAQUHC010000047.1, on the reverse strand, counting down.
CAATTCTTGCAAAACTCCTTCCAGTAAGAGAACCATTCAAGGTCGGTTCCCGGCTTACAGAAGAATTCAAGCTCCATCTGTTCAAATTCCCTTGTCCGGAAGGTGAAATTACCCGGAGTAATCTCGTTTCGGAAGCTCTTTCCAATCTGGGCAACACCGAACGGGATTTTTTTGCGGGAACTGCGCTGAATATTTGCGAAGTTTACAAATATTCCTTGGGCGGTTTCGGGGCGCAGATACAGCTCGTTCTTTGCATCCTCGGTGACACCCTGAAATGTTTTAAACATAAGATTAAATGTGCGGATATCGGTAAAATCATGTTTGCCGCAGTTTGGGCATTTTATATCCTGTTCATCAATAAATGATTTCATTTTTTCGAAATTCCAGCCCGCCGGATTAGCCCCGGTATCCTCAATCAGCTTGTCCGCACGGTGACGGGTCTTGCAGCTTTTACAATCCATCAGAGGGTCGGAAAAGTTACCGACATGACCCGAAGCAACCCATGTTTGCGGGTTCATGAGTATAGCGCTGTCAAGCCCTACATTAACAGGGCTTTCCTGCACAAATTTCTTCCACCAAGCGCGCTTAACATTATTTTTAAGCTCAACCCCGAGCGGACCGTAGTCCCAAGTATTTGCAAGTCCGCCGTATATATCCGAGCCCGGGTATACAAAACCTCTGCCTTTACACAGGGCAACGATCTTTTCCATGGTTTTCTGGGAATTATTCACGCGTTCTAACATCCTTTCAAGTCAACATCAATACCATATATACTATACAATATTGCAAGCATTGTCAATTGTTTTAACAGTAGAAATATCGCTAGAAATATCGGTGAATAAGCCTATAAAGTACCCTTGCGCCCGAACAACCGAAGCACCAGTTTGCGTACACCGTCGGCGGGAATAACCAGAAACGCCATCAAAAGCACCGTTCTAAGTTCGCCGAATGTAAGTCCGGCGGTGCGGAACAGACTGCCGCCGTAATAAATAAGAAGTAACTGTACAACCGCGACAGTAAGCATTATCAGCAAAAAAAGCGGGTTGCGCCTTAAATGCGAAAGCAGGTTTATCCTATGTGTGCGTGCGTTGAAGCTGTTGAACACACCGGCAAAAATGAACAGGGCAAAAAACGCAGTCATGAAATATTTTTCATCGCCCGCATAACGGAACAGAAGAGGAATGAACGGCAGCTTCATAAACAAAACGCAAAGAATCACCGTAAAAATACCCGTGCATAGAATTTGATGCAGCATATAGCGGTTTAATACCGGCTCTCCGCGGCGTTTGGGCGGCTCGTTCATATATTCGGCAAGCGGAGGTTCTCCTGCAAATGCAAGCCCTGCAAGTGTATCCATAATAATATTAATCCACAGCATTTGAATTACGGTTACCGGGGTGTCTATACCGATAAACGGTCCGATAATCGACACACCTACCGCACACAAATTCATTGTCAGCTGAAATATTATAAATTTGCGTATGCTTTTAAAAATTGTGCGGCCATATAACACCGCTTTTGCAATTGAAGCAATATTATCGTCAAGTATAACAATGTCTCCTGCCTCTTTTGCGACTTCGGTGCCGCTGCCCATAGAAAAACCCACATCTGCTTTTTTCAGTGCGGGGGCATCGTTTATACCGTCCCCTGTCATTCCAGCCACCAGCCCCAGCTCTTGGGACAGACGTACCAAGCGGCTTTTATCCGCAGGAAGTGCCCGAGCTACAACACGTAGTTTAGGCAATCGCTTTTTCAATTGGTTATCGTTCATCAAGGCAAGCTCGGAGCTGGTAATCACTTGGTCGGTGTTATTGCCGTTTAACAGCCCAACTTCCTTTGCAATGGCGGCGGCGGTATCGCGATTATCACCGGTAATAAGCACAACCTGAATTCCCGCTTTACACACCTGAGATATTGCTCCGCGTGCTTCAAGGCGAACCTCGTCACGAATACCGATAAGCCCGATAAGTATCAGCCTTGAAAAACTGCCCCGTTCATCAACAACAGTTTCGGAGACGGCAAGTGCCAAAACCCGTATTGCCCGACAGGTCATTTCCTTCATTTTATTCTCAAGATGCAGCCTGCCCAGCAGTGTACAAATCTTTCCGGTATCATCATAATAACGAGTGCAATAGGGAAGAATCCGCTCAGGTGCCCCTTTAACCAAGGTGATTACGCTGTCGTTATTCTTTTGCCCCGAAGCGATTACTCCGGCTGAGGAAAATTTGCGTATGCTGTCAAACGGTATACCGTTTGTACGAGTATATTTGCTTTTTAATCCGACACTGACTGGGGTTACGAATTTTAACAAAGCGCGGTCGGTTGCATTTCCGCCCACAACCCGACTGCCCGAAATCATACCGGCTGTGTTATAAGCGCAGGATAGCTCAATAAGCTCCCAAAGCGGCTTTTTCATCTTCATTTTCTCTACTTTGTACTCTGCGCAGTCGCCTGTTACAAAATGCGTCACTTCCAGCTGACCGCGGGTAAGAGTTCCGGTTTTATCGGTAAATAATATGTTAAGACTTCCAGATGTCTCAATACCGACAAGCTTGCGGACAAGCACATTATCTTTGAGCATTCTGCGCATGTTGGAGGACAGCACAACCGTAATCATCATGGGCAGCCCCTCGGGAACAGCCACCACCACAACGGTAATTGCAAGGGTGATTGAGTGCAAAAAATCCTCAAATAGCATATGAGGGTTCTGAGATATGTTTCGAATCATCAGGGGTATGCTCATGCTGCTTTTTATAAGCAGTGAATTGAAAAGGTCGGCAACAGCAACCAATATCGCGGAAAAGTATCCGATATAGCTGAGGGTCTTGGCAAGCTGCCCCAATCTCACCTTAAGAGGACTTTCGCGTGTTTCTTCCTGAACCTCGCCCGCCAGCTTGCCGTAAAATGTTGAATCGCCGACCCGACTTACACGCATAAGACCTTGCCCTGAGCAAACTATGCTGCCGCGAAAAAGGTGATTTTCAGAAAGAAAATCGCTTTCATCACCCTTGGTGCCGGTAACCTTTGTCGCCTCGCGGCTTTCGCCGTTCAAAGCCGACTGGTCGACCTTCAAAACGCCTTCTATAAGTAAACCGTCGGCAGGAACACGATCTCCTGCCTGTAATATAACAATATCACCCGTCACAATATCCGAAATCGGCAGTTCGGTAATTCTTCCCGAACGCTTGACGCGGCAACGGATTTTATCCGCGTCCTCCTGAAGCTTTTCAAATGCCGATTCGCTGCCGTATTCGGAGAGGGTTGATACAAATGTTGCGAGAAAAATGGCAATGGCAATCCCGGCAGAATCATACCAATCAAAATTGCGAAACAAGAAAATAATATTGATAAAGAGGGCTACCAACAGAACTTTGATTATAGGATCGCCGAAGCTTTCCAAAAATTGAGCAAAAAAGCCGCGGCGTTTTTTCATAGATAGTTGGTTGGTGCCGTATTCAAGTCGGGAGCGCTCCACCTGTAAAGCTGTAAGCCCTTCGGTGGCCGCTGAAATAGGCGTCATGGGCGTCACTCCTTCGGCTAGTTGTACAAGATATTACTATTCCGCGAAAGAGGACAATATGACGAGCAGTGAAAAATGCAAAAAGAACGCTAGTTTAATCCCTGCTCTCCGACCTGTTCAAACAGGCAGTTTATCTCCTGAGCCAGGGCATGGTGTTGCGGCTGTTTTAAAAACGGGTCGACGGCAAGCAGCTCTCGCGCCGCATCCTGAGCGGCTTTGAAAAGCGGCATGTCACCGCCCAATAAATCGGCGATTTTCAGATCCGGAAGTCCGTGCTGGCGGTTCCCGAAGAAATCTCCCGGTCCGCGTAATTTCAGATCCTCGTCCGCTATTTTGAAACCGTCATTTGTTGAGCATAGTACCTTTAATCGGCGCACAGCTTCCTCGTTTTGTGCATCAGAAATAAGTATACAGGTAGATTTATAACGCCCTCTGCCGATACGGCCGCGGAGCTGATGCAACTGTGCAAGCCCAAACCGCTCGGCATTTTCGATAACCATAATTACAGCGTTGGGCACATCAACGCCAACCTCAATAACCGTGGTTGAGACCAATATCGAAATTTCATTCTTTACAAATGAGGACATGACTCGGTCTTTCTCGGATGGCTTCACACGCCCGTGCAAAAGCCCCAATGAATATCCCTTAAACAGACCTTGAGATAGGATTTCGGCGTATTCGGTAGCCGAAGCAAGATCAGACTCCTCACCGTTTTCAACAAGTGGGCAGACTATGTATGCCTGCCGACCTTGGTCTATATGCTTTTTCACATAATAAAATGCCCGTTCTCTCTTGTCGCTTCCGACGGCATAGGTTTTGACAGGCAGACGACCGGGTGGGAGCTCGTCCAAAACCGAAATATCAAGATCACCATATATTATAAGTGCAAGGGTGCGGGGGATGGGGGTTGCTGACATGACTAGCAGATGAGGATTTGACCCCTTTGCTGCCAGCTTTGCTCTTTGAGCAACGCCAAAGCGGTGCTGTTCATCGGTAACCACAAGTCCCAGACGATTGAATTCAACGCCGTCGGATAGAATGGCGTGGGTGCCGATAAGCAAGTCGATATTCCCTGACGCCAAAGCCTCCAGCGTTTTTCTTTTTTCAGCAACAGGCTGAGAACCGGTAAGCAGTCCGACGCAAATACCGCCTTTTTCAAGCAGGGTTGTAAGCGACTTGAAATGCTGTTCTGCGAGGATTTCTGTAGGTGCCATTAAAGCGGCCTGAAAGCCGTTTTTAATAACAGTAAAAGCGGTACCGGCAGCCACCGCTGTTTTACCGCTTCCCACATCCCCTTGAACCAATCTGTTCATGGGATGCTTACCTTGCATATCTTTAATGCATTCACTCAGTGTCCGGCTCTGTGCTCGGGTAAGGGAAAAGGGGAGAAGGGAGAGAAAATCAATGGTATTATCCTTTGTTATAATAGCTGTATTGCTGCTTCGAGAGCGGCTTTTTAACCTCAGAAGTCCCAATTGAAGTATGAACAGCTCCTCAAAAACCATCCTTTTTCGTGCTATTGCGAGGGCTTTTGAATCTACCGGAAAGTGTATGTTGGATAGGGCAAATCGTCTGGTACACAACTCATAATCTTGGCGAATAGACAACGGCAGCGGGTCATTGTCGAGTTCGGCATCCAACATTTCAAGACAACGAGCTACCGTGGTTTCGATAAAGCGGGTGTTCAACCCTTCGGTTTGACGATAAATCGGCCTGATTCGCTGACCGTCTCCGGCCGGCTCGATCATGGGAGAAGACATTTCGCGATGGGTAAAATCTCCGCCAACCTGTCCGAAAAACAAATATTCTTCTCCCGCCCGGATTTTCGCGGCTGCATATTTGTTATTAAACAGTGTAACCTTCATTATCGCCGAGCCGTCGCTGACCGAAAATTTATAAAGGGTGAGTCCTTTTCTGACCCTGTATTCAACAGGCTTGCTCAAAGCTGTACCCTTAATGCAGCACGCCTCATGGTACAGAGCTTCTTGAATTGACATAACCGCCGACCAATCCTCATAACCGCGCGGGAAAAAGCGCAGCAAATCTCCGGCGGTATTAACGCCCAGACGGGCAAACTGCTCGGAGCGGCGTTCTCCCACCCCTTTTATAAATCGTATCGGCATGTCGGTAGAAACCGTCAAAGCATTTACCCCCGTTAAGTTCTACGAACATTTTACCACATCGGTCATACAATAAAGACCGGGCTGCCGATTTACAAGAAAGAGGGAGGCATTTATTGCTCCGACCGCAAAAATTTCCTTTGACATGGCAGTATGGGTAATAGAAATCATTTCGTCATGACCCGCGAATAATACTTCATGCTCACCCACGATTGTGCCGCCTCGAACTGAGGAAATACCTATCTCGGCCTTACTCCTTTTCTGCCTTACCGAATGACGTTCAAAAACATATTTCGAATCATATTCAGATGCATCAGAAATTGCATCCGCCAGCATAAGGGCGGTGCCGGATGGGGCATCGATTTTCTGATTGTGATGCTTTTCAATGATTTCAACATCAAAATCGTTGCCCAGAACGGTCACTGCCTTTCTTGCCAGCTCGGTAATCAGACTGATACCCATCGACATGTTACCGCTGAAAAATATCGGCAGCTTTTCAGACATACTGCGTATATATTCTACCTGATTATCCATCAGTCCGGTTGTCGCGATAACAATCGGCAAATCATTCTGTAATGCATATGCCATAATCCCGCTCAATGCGCTTGGGTGTGAAAAGTCAATTATGACATCGGCTTCAATCTGACAGTTTGAGGGGTTTGCATAAATAGGGTAGCCGGAATGACGCTCGGTGTTTATATCAAATCCGGCAACGATTTTACAGTCACAGCGCTCGGCGACACAAGCGGTTATAACCCGCCCCATTTTCCCGTTGCAGCCGCTGAGAATGATTCTTGTCATTTAAAAAACGTCCCTTCTGGATTCATAAATCAATTTAACAGTCCGTATCGGCGGAGAACCGCGGCAAGTGCCTGATGGCCTTGTTCATCCATATCACAGAGCGGCAAGCGGCATGGCCCGACATCCATCCCCATGAGATTCATGGCTTCCTTGACAGGAATCGGGTTTACATCTGAGAACAGGGCGGTCACCAATTCCATAAGTTCAAGCTGTAAGTTGCAGCTTTTCTTGATATCGCCTCGGAACCAGTTAGCTGCAATCTCACTTGTTTTTGCGGGAATAATATTTGACATAACTGATATAATTCCCTTTCCACCAAGAGACAAAACGGGAACTATCTGATCGTCATTTCCCGAATAAATATCTAATTTATCGCCACACAGGGCAGCCGTTCTTGCAATTGAATTAATATTCCCGTTGGCTTCCTTTATACCCACTATGTATGGGTTGCTGCTGAGCTTTGCATAGGTTTCGGGCTTGATATCCACACCCGTGCGAGAGGGGACATTATACAAGATCATCGGCATCCTTACATCGTCCGCTATTGCAGTATAGTGGGCGACAAGCCCGCGTTGGGATGTTTTGTTATAATATGGGGTTACAAGAAGCAGTGCATCTGAGCCCAGCTCCTTTGCCGTGCGTGACAATTCGAGGCAGTAGCCGGTATCGTTTGATCCGGTGCCTGCAATTACCGGAACACGTCCCTTTGACTGCTCAACGGCAATGCGAATAACATTCACATGCTCCTCATCATTAAGGGTGGAGGATTCGCCGGTTGTTCCGCATGCTATTATTGCATTTGTCCCGTTTTCTATCTGCCACTCAATAAGTTCGCGGTATTTCTCATAATTTATACTTCCATCGGGAAACATTGGGGTAACAATGGCCACCCCGGTGCCGGTGAATACCGTTGTATTAGTCATTAAAGATCATTCCTTTCGTAATTAGGATTAAATATAACCTTCGGCGCAAAGCATCTCTGCCAATAGCACTCCTCCGCCTGCGGCGCCTCGCAGGGTGTTGTGGGATAAACCGACAAACTTGTAGTCATACTGTGTATCTTCGCGCAAGCGTCCGAGCGATACAGCCATTCCGCCCTCAAGATTGCGGCAGAGCAGGGCTTGGGGCATATTATCCTCGTTGTAGTAGTGCAGAAAATGTTTTGGTGTACTGGGAAGGTTCAGTTGTTGCGGACGACCGGAAAAATTGCGCCATATATCAATAATTTCTTCTTTTAACGGCTTTTTATCAAAGCTGCAATATACCGCTGCAAAATGCCCGTTTGAAAGGGGTACGCGAAGACATTGCGCCGTAAAGGAGGGAGAGGAAGCGGGTATGATTTCTCCGTTTTGAATTTTACCCCAGATTTTTAAGGGCTCCTGCTCGGATTTCTCTTCCTCGCCGCCTATATACGGAATAATATTGTCGTTCATTTCAGGCCATGATTCGAAGGTTTTACCCGCGCCCGAAATTGCCTGATAGGTGCAGACAAGCACCTTGCTCACCCCGAATTTTGAAAGAGGATAAAGCGCGGGGACATAGCTTTGGAGTGAGCAGTTTGATTTTACCGCAATAAAACCCCGCTTTGTACCGAGGCGGTTGCGCTGATAAGGAATTACGGCAAGGTGCTCTGAGTTGAGCTCGGGGATTACCATGGGAATATCGGGGGTAAAGCGGTTCGCGCTGTTATTAGAAATTACCGGGCATTCAGCGCGGGCGTATGCCTCTTCAAGTGCGCGGATTTCTTCCTTTTTCATATCGACTGCGCAGAATACAAAGTCTGCAAGGGCTGCAACCTTGTTTACCATTGATGCATCCATGACGATAAGGTTTTTCATAGATTCGGGCATGGGACTGTCCAAAACCCAGCGTTTTCCCAGTGCCTCTTCATAGGTTTTGCCCGCCGAACGGGGGCTTGCCGCCAATACCGTAACATTAAACCAAGGATGGTTTTCAAGTAGGGAAGCAAAACGCTGCCCAACCATGCCTGTGCATCCTAAAATACCTACATTCCATTTTTTCATTTTTATTCGTGTCCTTTCAAATGCAAAGCAGTTAGTACAGATTTTCATTTTGCATAACAGAATACGGCAATAAAAAAACCGGTTGAAAACCGGTTGCCATCGACCTATAATAGATGTATTGGCGCATGAAATTTAAATTCGCACCATGCGCGAATAGCTCTCCATCATATGAAATGATGACAACCCCACGGCTATTAACCGTATGGCCAGAAAAGCCGCCCTCCGGAAACGTCTTTCTTCGGCGCTGTTGCCTTTCATCTGCATTCACAGACCCGGTGTCTCCTGCAAAATACTATTCATTCAGCGCGCCTCTATTCTGTTATTATCATTATAGCACCCATTTCAAATAATGTCCACAACAATTTCATTTTAATATATGGTTAACTTATAAAATTATACCTTTGTGAAATCCTCATTATACTTATTTCAAATTAGTATGATAAGCTACCTATGGCGTGAAAGGATGGTTGTTTTATTGAAAAGAAGCGAATTTTACTATGACCTGCCGCAGGAGCTTA
>JAQUHC010000046.1 GCA_028683785.1 Oscillospiraceae bacterium | reverse complement strand
CTCCCTTTTGACTCATCCTCATGTCAAGGGGCGCTCCGGCATGGTATGAAAAGCCGCGTTCCGGCGTGTCAAGCTGATGTGAAGACACACCGATATCCATCAATATACCGTCCAACATCTCGGCAGCTTGCTCTTTAAGTACCCCGCCCATCTCTGCGAAGTTTGCTTGTACCACGGTTGCCGGAAGTCCGGCAAGTCTTTTGGATGCCTCTTTTACCGCATCCGGGTCTCTGTCGAGAGATATCAGCCTGCCGGTTGAAAGGCGGGATGCAATGGCGAAAGAATGTCCCCCGCCCCCCGCGGTTGCATCAAGATAAATACCGTTTTCTTTTATATTCAATACTTTAATCGTTTCATTCAGCAGTACCGGTATATGATAAATCGGGTTTTCCGACCTATCGGAGCAATTTCGCTCGTTCATGCCGTACTCACCGCCTTTTGATCAGATTTATAATGCTTATATCAAAAGCCCAATTCGATAAATTCGTTTTCAACCTCTTCCGGAGTCATGCGGCCGCTTTCCTCTTGGTAGCCTTCAGGGCTCCAGATTTCAGCCCGATTGCCTGCGCCTATAACCAATGCTTCCTTTTCTAATGCAGCATATCCCAGAAGATGGCGGGGCAGCAGAATACGCCCCTGAGAATCCACCTGAACATCTGCTGCATTTGAAGAAAGGTATCGTTGGAGCTTTCGCGCCTTGGTAAAAGGCATATCGGCGAGCCCCTGTTGAAGCTTGTCCCACTCCTCCATCGAATACAGGCAGACACAATGATCCATAACAGCCGCGGCGATAAAACTGTCGCCCAGCTTTTCACGAAGCTTTGCAGGCACAAAAATGCGCCCTTTGGCATCGATATTATGTTGGTATCGCCCGTACAGCATAGCCTACCTCGTTTACTTTCTTATTAAATTATTTCTGTTGAAAACCATGTTGAAAGTGTTGAAATTCACCACTTGCCACCACCAGGCACTACTTTCCACCACTTTTGAGTACATTATATATTGTTTTCATTTAAAAATCAAGTACCGTTCTTATTTTTTTGCACAAGCTTTTTCAAGCAAATATATGCAATATCTCTTTAATTTCTGAAAAAGCAATAATAAAACCGAATTCTCGGATGAATTCGGGTAAAAAATCGTTTTAAGGTATTATTAAGATTATTACATATTCAAAGTTGAATTTTCTCTTTGTGTGTGCTAATATTGAATAACATTTATTCGTATACTATTGCTGAAATGGCTTTTGGAGGTAAGTCTGAATGAATGAGAAAATTATACTCAGTGCCGACAGCACCTGTGATCTCGGGGATGAGCTGAAAGAAAAATATTCCGTTAATTACTACCCACTGCATGTTATTCTTGGGGATAATTCATATTCGGACGGTGTGGATCTTACCCCCGACCGTATTTATGAGGTTTACAGGCAAGAGAAGATACTGCCCAAAACCGCCGCAATCAATGTGGCCGAGTATTACGACTATTTCCGCAAGTGGACAGACCAGGGATATGTCATACATATTAACCTCGGGCGTGCTATTTCGGCATGCAACAACAACTGCCAAATAGCCGCTAATGAACTGCCCGGTGTCTATGTCGTTGACAGCTGCAACCTTTCAACAGGCACGGGACATCTGGTTATTCAAGCAGCCGAGCGTATTGTCGCCGGAATGCCTGCCGAGCAGATTGCACGAGAAATACAATCTTTGACCCAATTTGTCCGGGCAAGCTTTGTTTTGGATACCCTGGAATTTTTATATAAAGGCGGACGTTGCTCCGCCCTGCAGATGTTGGGTGCCAATATGTTGCAACTAAAACCCTGCATCGAAGTAAATAATAAAGACGGCACCATGGGCGTAGGGAAAAAATACCGAGGTTCACTTGATAAAGCGCTTGTTCAATATGTGCGAGATCAATTATCCGGCCGCGATGATATAAGAGAAGATCGGATTTTCATAACACATTCAGGGATTTCGGAGCAGCGTATCGAGCTGGTAAAAAACGAAATAATGAAAATAAAATCGTTCAAAGAAATTCTTATTACAAGAGCCGGTTGTACCATCTCATCACATTGCGGACCAAATACACTTGGTATTCTTTTTATGACAAACAACCCTTGAGCAATTTTATGGAGGTCTTTTCATGAATAAAGCCCGAAAAAGCAATCTCCATGTTAACGGGCGTAAGCCCCGTAGCAGAAAGCCGCACAGCAAAACTACACGAGGACTGGTTATTGCATTAATTTCACTTTTAAGCATATTATCTGTATTGATGATTGGTGTAGGTGCTTATTTCTGGCACCTTTATTCCCTTATGGGGCATAATCAAGGTATAACCGGCGATTTTATCGATTCGCTTGTGCCGGATGAAATGAATAAAGATTATAATGACATCAGTGATTATACCGACATCGAAGAAGGGGCGGCAGGTGTTGCCGAAATACCCGTCAGAACAAGCACAAAAAACATTCAGAACTTCCTTTTGATAGGTATCGATACCCGTAACCCAAATTCCTTTATAGGTCTTTCGGATGCCGTCATAATCTTAACTATCGATTCAAGCAGAAAAGAGATAAAACTCACCTCCATCCTCCGGGATACGCTTGTAACCCTACCCGGGCGGGACCGCAACCAAGACGGTAAGGATGATTACGCCAAATTTAATACCTCATATTCCTTAGGCGGATTCAATCTTTTATCTAAAACAATAGAGCAAAATTTCCGTTTAAAAATTGATAAGTATGTCACCATGAATTTTGCCGCCTTCAAAGAGCTCGTCGATTTCATGGGCGGGGTTGAAATAAAATTGACCCAAGCCGAGGCTAAATGGATTAAGGTCGGAAATGCCGCCGACACCTATCACCTAAACGGCAAAAAAACCTTGGAATATGCCCGTATCAGAAAGCTGGACAGTGATTTCGGGCGTACCAATCGGCAGCGCAAAGCCCTGACCGCTATGTTTAATAAAGCAAAAACCATGAGTATCGGCAAACTCAACGGCATCTTAAATAAAACGCTTCCCCGTGTGGATACCAACATGACTGCCAATGAATTCACCGGTTTTATATTTAATTCGGTGACATATTTCGGTTATAAAATGGACAAGACGTTTTATCTCCCTAAAAGCGGTGAATACAGAAACGCACCCGAGTATCGGCTGGGCTCTGTACTGTTGCTAAAGGACCCTGCCGATGCGGTAACCGACCTGCATAAATTTATTTACAACTGATTTTAAGAACCTGCGCGGAAGTTATTATGGACAAACCGCCATACTATATGTATAATATCAAAATAAATATAATACCTACACAGAGAGGAAGTTCATCATGCGTCTGCGCAATTTGCCTCACAATTTAAAAACCATAGCCTGTTTTGCCATCTGCTTAGCCTTGATTTCGGGCAGCTTGCTGCTTACCGGTTGTTCCACTCCGAAAAACGCGATTGTTTTCGGCGACGGAACCAAAATATCCACCGGTGAATATTTAGCTTACCTATATAACTCATACAAAACAACCTTTTACTATAACGGACTCTCCAACTATGCTCAGCAAGGTGTCGACCCCTGGGCTCAGAAACTGTCCTATGGTCAGGGCGAGGAGGCGGAAGAGCTTTCGGTTGAAGATTATATCGTTAAGCTGACCGAAGACTATATTGTCCGTCAGAAGGCGGTATCGGACAAACTGAGTGAGTTTAAAATTGAGATATCGGAACAAGACCAAAAAACCTACAATGATTATATGACTTCTGTTTCAGAGGATACCTTCCTCCCTCTCGGCTTCGGCAAAGACAGCTTTGGGAAAATGTATAAAGCCACTACCTTCAACGAAAATAGCCTTTTCAAAGGATTATATGACAAGGGCGGAAAACGCGCCATGAGCGAGAAGGAAATTAAGGATTATTATAATGATAATATTTTTACTTATAAAATTATTGAAATTTCACTGACCGACGAAGCCGGTTCCGACCTGGATGCCGAGGGTATAAAAAAGGTTAAAAAGCAACTTGAGGAATATCTTGATTTATATGAATCTAATAAGGATTTTGACAAGACTATAGAAAAATACAACGCTGACAGTCAAGCTCCGGAAACACCCCCTGCAACCACCGACCCGTCTGCAACCTCCCCAACAACAGCAACAACTACTACAATCGCGGCGACAACCACCACTGCAACGACAACGGCTGCAACCACTTCGACCGCCCCCTCTGAAGAAACAGACGATAACTCGGACCAACAAAATGAGGAGCCGACCGATTCAAACCTCAGAATTATCGATGCAAATCATGATGACGAGGATATTGTTAAAGCAGTAAAATCCGTCAATGTCGGGCAGGCAAAGGTCGTTGAATATAAGAAAAACGGAACCGATAATACCGCCGCATTAATTCTGCGTATCAATCCCGAAGAGACAGAACACAACTTCGATAACAGCCGTGAACGGGTTATCCGCGGTGCAAAATATGAGGAATTCGATAAAGAAATAAAAGCCTATATTAAAACATTGAAATATGATGTTAAAAAGTCGGTATTAAAAAAATGTACCCCCAAGCAGCTTGCGCTTGATGAAGCAAAAACCGCGAGCTAATCAAAAAATTATACAACCGCCCGTTTTCGGATTATTTCGATGAATGGGCGGCTTTATATTGTTCCTGCGCAATTGACCTTGTATATTTTTTGCTGTATAATGCCAGTAAAAATATAAGGATGTGAAGGTATGAGATTCCTGGGAAAAAGCTGGTTAAGCCTGCTTATTGAATATACTTTAACCTTGCTTATGCTGGTTGCGCTTGTGCTTACAATTTCCCTTCCGTGGAGCATACCGGCGGTTACATTGCATAAACCGGGTGAATCTGATTTCTGGTTTGAAAAATATTTTATCGTTTTGGTAATATCGGGCATAATGGCTATTTTAATTTTATGGCAGGCGCGTGCAATCCTTCGTATTGTAAATAAGGGCAATCCCTTTGTAAACGAAACGGTTAAAAGGCTTCGAATTATCGGCATTCAAAGCCTCGTTCTGGCCGCCTTTTATTTTGTTTCGGTGTTTTTTGTAACCAAATTTTTTATGGTGCTGGTATTTGTAACCTTTTCCATAGTAGGTATGATTCTGTTTGTATTTGCGCAGATTTTTGAGCAGGCCATCGCCTATAAAGAGGAAAATGATATGACTATCTGACCGTTTTTGTCGGCTGTCCGCTTTATATCGTGTGTGGTATAGCCGGATTTCGTGGAAGGATGTATTACTGATGGCTATTTACATTAATTTGAATGTAATGATGGCAAAGCGAAGGATCGGACTAACCGAGCTGTCAGACAAAGTCGGGATTTCGCTTGCTAATCTTTCAATTTTAAAAAACAACAAAGCTCGGGCTGTCCGCTTTTCAACCCTTGACGCTATTTGCAAGGCACTAAAATGCCAACCCGGAGATATTCTTGAATATATCGAGGACGAGCAGGAAGCCGAATAATGTGATATCTGATGGTGTGCTATGGATAAATAATACTGTACGAGGCACAATATAATCACCGTCCGGTATCTGTGCTACTATGTTTTTTATAATTGAAAGGAATAATTAAACAGATGAAATTGATTGACCGAATTTCGTCAAAGCCTGCCCGACCTGAAAGGATTATACAATTCGGAGAAGGCGGGTTTTTACGCGGATTTTTTGACTGGATGCTGCAGAGATTGTGCGATGGGGACGAATATAACGGCAGTGTAGTTGTGGTTCAGCCGATTGAAAAAGGTAAGATTGATATACTAAATCGTCAAAATGGTTTGTACACTCATTTTATACGCGGGGTTGAGGGGGTTGAATCCGGTATAATTGATGTTATCTCCCGCTGTATTAATCCTTATCAGGATTATCTGGGATATCTTGCTCTTGCCGATAACCCCGACTTTCGCATTATTGTATCCAATACAACAGAAGCCGGGATTGAATACCGCCCCGATGATAAACCTACCGACTCCCCTCCGAAATCCTTTCCCGCCAAGCTGACGGCCTTGCTTTACCGACGCTTTCAAAACGGCTTGAACGGCTTTATAATTCTGCCCTGCGAGCTTATTGAGCGAAACGGCGGCAAGCTAAAGGAAATCGTGCTTAATTATGCATCCGACTGGCAGTTGGGCGGGGATTTTACCGAATGGATTAACAATCAAAATCATTTTTGCAACACCCTTGTGGATCGAATTGTAACAGGCTACCCAAAGGATGAAAATCTCAATCTGGGATATGTCGACGATATGGTAAACACCTCGGAATATTTTCACTTATGGGTAATCGAGGGAGACAAGCAGCTGGCGAACGAGCTACCCTTTGAGCGGGTAGGGCTTAATGTAATATGGACGCATAATCTTGAGCCGTATCGTACCCGAAAAGTGCGTATTCTCAATGGTGCTCATACCGCCATGGTGCCGTATGCCCTGCTCCGGGGGCTGGACACCGTTAAATCCTGTATGGATAATCCCGAAATGCTGAAATTCGTTAAAGGATGCATATATGATGAGATTATTCCCACCCTCGACTTGCCTCACGAACAACTTACCGAATATGCTGAAAGTGTGCTTAAAAGGTTTTCAAATCCATATATAAATCACTATCTGTCCTCCATCGCCCTCAATTCCGTAAGCAAATTCAAGGTCAGGGTGCTGCCCTCCATTCTCGAATATATTAAGAAAACACGGAAAATACCCCAAAACCTGATAATGTCGTTCGGTAAGCTTATAAAATTCTATAAAACCGGTCTGCCCAACGATTCACCGGATATTATTAGTTTTATGAAATCCGCATCGGTTGCACAAATACTCGCCAACACCACCCTGTGGGAGCAGGACCTTACCTTTATTAAAGAGGAGGTAAGCCGATATGCAGATTGACCCGCGTGATAATGTTGAGGTTGATCTTCAAACCGGTCATAAAATCGCCCTAAAGGATATATCGGAGGGCGAAAATATTATTAAGTACGGTTTTCCCATAGGGCACGCAACACAGAATATTTCAAAAGGTGAATCCGTTCATACCCACAACCTGAAAACCAACCTAATGAATGCGGTTGAATACTCCTATTCCCCGACTGTTCCAACCGCCTTTGATTGTTACGGCAGCAGGAGCTTTATGGGTTATATCCGTGAAGACGGCAGTGTGGGAATAAGAAACGATGTCTGGATAATCAACACGGTGGGCTGCGTAAACAAGATAGCTCAAAGGCTGGCACAGGCTACCGGAGCCGAGAGCTTTCCCCACCCTTTCGGCTGTTCCCAACTTGGGGACGATATGCACAACACCCAAAAAGTATTAAAAGGTATGGTGAACCACCCCAACGCCGGCGGAATATTGGTGCTGGGATTGGGCTGCGAAAACAATAACATGGAAGAATTTTGTCGCGTTCTGGGTCGGGTTAATCCCGACAGGGTGAAGTTCCTCAACGCGCAGGATTCACATAACGAGCTGGTTGAGGGCGCAAAAATCATCGAGCAGCTGCAACTTTATGCCGACACCTTTAACCGCACCGAGGTTCCCGTTTCAAAGCTTAAGGTAGGGCTGAAATGCGGCGGTAGCGACGGCTTCAGCGGAATTACCGCCAATCCTTTGGTGGGGCGGTTTTCGGACAGGCTTATAGCCTGCGGCGGAAGCTCTGTTTTGACCGAGGTTCCGGAAATGTTCGGGGCGGAAACCCTGCTTATGGAGCGCTGTCAAAATCGCGAGGTTTTTGACAAGACCGTTAAGCTAATCAATAATTTTAAAGAGTACTTTCTGCGCCACGGTCAGGTTATTTATGAAAACCCCTCTCCTGGCAACAAGTCCGGAGGTATTACCACTCTTGAGGAAAAGTCACTGGGTTGCGTTCAAAAGGGGGGCAGAGCGACTGTGGTTGATGTGCTTGATATCGGAGATATCATAACCAAAAACGGGCTTAACCTGCTGAACGGACCGGGTAATGATATTGTGGCGATTACAAATCTTATGTCTGCAGGTGTTCAGCTTATACTGTTTACCACCGGTCGGGGCACCCCTGTCGGGGCGCCTGTCCCCACTGTCAAGATTGCATCCAACGACCGACTGTTTGAGAATAAGCCAAACTGGATGGATTTCAATGCCGGTTCGCTGTTAGAAAATAAAAGCATGGACGAGATGGCGGAGAAGCTTTTTGATTATGTTATCAGGGTGGCAAACGGCGAGCAAACAAAAAACGAAATTAACGGGTATAAGGAGATTTCTATTTTTAAAGATGGAATAATATTATAGATTTTAAAAAGGGTGGTTATTAATGAGCTTTATTAACGATGATTTCATGCTCCACAGCAAAACTGCAAATAGACTTTTTTGCGATTATGCAGAGGATATGCCGATAATCGATTATCACTGTCACCTTGACCCCAAGCTGATAGCAGAAAATCACCGGTTCGGCAACCTTACCGAGCTGCTTTTGGGGGGTGACCATTATAAATGGCGTGCAATGCGCTCTATCGGCATTGATGAGTATTATATAACCGGCGGCGCCGATGACTTTGAGAAGTTCAAGAAATGGGCGGAAGCACTTCCGTTTTTTATCGGCAATCCGCTTTATCACTGGACTCATCTGGAGCTTAAACGGTATTTTGACATCGACCAAACCCTTTCGGCTGATACCGCACTCGAAATATGGGATACATGCAACAAAATGCTTGCTCAGCCCGACTTTTCGGCGCGTACCCTTATCACCCGCTCAAATGTCGAAACGGTCTGCACAACCGATGACCCTGCCGACGATTTGCAGTACCATGCAAAGCTAAAACAGGATGGCTTTGCGGTAAAGATTTTGCCTGCATTCCGCCCCGACAAAGCGTTGGAAATCGGCAAAGAAACATTTTTACCGTATATTAACGCTCAGAATATAACCTCTTTTGAGTGCTTGCAGTCCTGGCTTGGAGCGCGGATTGAGTTTTTCCATCAAAATGGCTGCCGTCTTTCCGACCACGGACTGGAGGCGGTACCATACGCGGTTGGGAATGCAAAAGCCGTATTTGATAAAGCGTTATCCGGCAGCCTCCCCGATGCTGCGGAACAGGAAGTTTTCAAAACCGCCATGCTTCAATTCTGCGGGCGTGAATATGCCGCACGGGGTTGGACCATGCAGCTCCACCTCGGCGCACTTCGCAGCAATAATACCTCCATGCTTCAACAGATTGGCCCCGACACCGGATTTGATTCAATAAACGATTTAAGCATTGCCGCCCCCTTGTCAAGGTTTATGGACAGCCTTGAAATAGAAAACAATCTGCCCAAAACCATATTATATACCCTCAATCCTAAAGACAATTATGTTCTGGCTTCCATGCTGGGGAATTTCCAAAAGGCACCCATAAGAGGCAAAATCCAATTTGGCTCGGGCTGGTGGTTCAATGACCAAAAGGATGGCATGCTGGCACAGATGAAAGCCCTTGCCAATCTGGGAGTATTGAGCACATTTGTCGGGATGCTGACCGATTCGCGCAGCTTTGTATCCTATCCGCGTCATGAATATTTCCGCCGTATACTGTGCAACCTTATCGGCGGTTGGGTGGAACTCGGTGAATACCCGGATGACCATGTTGTGCTGGAAAAAATCATAAAGGGAATTTGTTATTACAACGCCAAGGAATATTTCGGATTCGGTGAATAACGGATATTACAATTGAGCTTCTTTATAGAAGGATGGTGACAGGGATATGTGGCCTATATTGGATAAATTGTTGCTTCTACTGGGCGGTTTCTTGCTGTTAATTATCCAGCCGATATCGGTTTATTCGGTTATCACTCTTTTGGTGGGCGTTACCATCGGTGCACTTAACGGTGTTTTAATAACTCCAGATTTTCATTTGCGGCAGGCATATCCTTTTCTGTCCTCTGCTTTTTTTGCCCCGAATTCAACATATTTCTTCCCTTGGTTTTTTATCATGTGTTTATGTATAATTCTTATCCTTTATATGCCATAGCGCTTATCCCGCTTATCTCGGCGGAGGGTGCATTTACCCAATCAGCACCCAAAACAGGCATGATACTTTTTATGCTGACAGCCTCATTTTTGCTATGCCGACACAGTATGATTAATGTCAAGCTAAAAGCCGAGCTTATGTGGCAGCGGGACAGCGGGCAAGAGGCGGCTCTGCTGCTTGAAAAGAGAAATAACGACCTGTCCCGTCAAACTGGATTATGATATAGAAGGCTCCATGGGGCGAGGGCTCAAATATACATTTTTGTCTATAATCCGCGAAGCCCTTTCCAACATAGCAAAGCATTCCGGTGCCACCCATGCAAACATAGTACTAAGGGAGCATCCCGCACTGTTTCAACTGATAATACAGGATAACGGGCAGGGCGCGCAAAACAACGATAGCCTTCATGGAATAGGTCTTCAAAATATGTATGACAGAATAGCTGTATTTAACGGCAACATGAACATCGACAGGAAAAACGGCTATAAGCTGTTTATATCCATACCAAAGGGAGAGAAGACGGTATGAAGGTAGTAATTGTAGACGATGACCGCCTGGTTTGCGAATCTTTGAAAATAATCCTTCAGACAGATGACGATATTGAAATTGTAGGAACCGGCTGCAGCGGGCAAGAGGCCATTCAGCTTTTTGCCCGTCTGAAACCCGATGTTCTGCTCATGGATATCCGGATGGAGGGAATGACCGGACTGGAAGCGGGTGAAATTATTTAAGTAATATTCTCGATAAGTTGGAGTTGCGTGACCGTACGCAATTAGCGGTATTTTATTATAATAGAAAATCTTGATTATGCTCTTCATTGAATATTCAGCAATGTTTCAATAAGATAAGCATACAGCATGTTAGTCAAAATTATAACTGTATTATTATATAATATTCACATATATATGCATGTTGTTTGATAAATATTTTAAGAAATATAACAAATTTGCTTGAATATGCACTGCTAAATTGTTACAATATAAGCAGGTTCAAAAGAGGGGTGATAACCATGAAGAGACGAACGGATATCAAAATCTTTGCCGACCGCTTTCATCGCACGACCGAAACAAGGGCATATGAAGTCCTCGGCTGTCATCCCGCTCAGGATGGTGAGACCGTGTTCCGTACATGGGCTCCCGGTGCAGTCTCGGTCTGCGTTGTGGGCGATTTTAACGGCTGGGACCCTCAAGCCAACCCCATGGAACGGGTCAGCGCCCGGGGCATATGGGAATGCAGTATACCCTCCCTTAAGGAATATGATATCTATAAATACTGCATTACAAGTTCGGAAAACACTCGGGTCATGAAATCCGACCCTTATGCATATCATTATGAGACACGCCCAGCCAATGCCTCCCGCGTTTATAATATTGAAGGCTATAAATGGGATGACAAGGCGTGGATTAAAAATAAAGAATTAAATTCGGTTTATGACTGCCCTATGAATATATATGAGGTTCATGTCGGTTCATGGCGGCGTTACCCGGACGGCAATTTCTTTTCTTACAATACCCTTGCCGAGCAGCTCATCCCCTATGTGGTTGAAATGGGCTACACACATATTGAACTGTTGCCGTTAATGGAATATCCGTATGATGCCTCTTGGGGTTATCAGGCGACCGGATATTATGCCCCAACCTCCAGATACGGAACGCCGAAAGAGTTTATGCACTTTGTCGACCTGTGTCATCAATCGGGAATAGGTGTTATCATGGATTGGGTTCCCGCACATTTCCCAAAGGATGAATGCGGGCTCTACCGATTTGACGGCGGATACTGCTATGAATATGCCGACCCGCGCAAGGGTGAGCATCGTGAATGGGGCACCTGTGTATTTGATTACAGCCGCCCGGAGGTTCGCAGTTTTTTAATATCTAATGCCATGTTTTGGTTTGATAAATACCACATTGTCGGAATTCGCGTTGATGCCGTCGCCTCCATGCTGTATCTTGATTATAATCGGCAGGACGGCGAATGGACTCCTAACATTCTGGGCGGCCGCGAGAATATCGAAGCGGTGGATTTTTTGCGTTGTCTGAATGAAGAGGTCTTCAAGGCTAATCCAAAAGCACTGATGATTGCCGAGGAGTCCACCTCATGGCCGCTTGTTTCCCGTCCCGTATATATCGGGGGACTGGGCTTTAATTATAAATGGAATATGGGCTGGATGAACGATATGCTGCGGTATATGTCTCTTGACCCTCTTGCCCGCAAATACAACCATGACAGCCTGACGTTTTCTTTTTTCTATGCCTTTTCCGAAAACTTTCTGCTCCCCATCTCTCATGATGAGGTGGTTCACGGCAAGGGATCGCTTATCAACAAAATGCCCGGAAGCTACCAAGATAAGTTTGACAGTGTCCGTGCATTTATGGGATATATGATAGCCCATCCGGGTAAAAAGCTTATGTTCATGGGTTGTGAATTCGGACAGTTTAAAGAATGGGATTTCGAAAACGAGCTGGACTGGCTTCTGCTCGATTATGAATATCACAAAAAGCTTCATATCTTCACCGGTTCGCTCAACCGATTTTATCTTGAAAACGAGGCACTTTGGCAAAACTATTTTTCATGGGAAGGGTTCTCATGGATAGCAAATGACGATTATTCCCAAAGTGTTATATGTTTCCGAAGAATCGACCATCACGGGAACGAGTTGATTGTTATATGCAATTTTACCCCTGTAAAGCGGGATAATTACCGTATAGGCGTACCCGCACCGGGGATTTGTGATGAAGTGTTTAACTCGGATGCCCGAGAATTCGGCGGCAGGGGCATTGTAAACGGTTCAATTAAAAGTGAGCATACGCCCATGCATGGGCTTGTACAATCCATTTCCTTAACGCTGCCGCCTTTATCTACCCTGTTTTTTGAGCTAAAAATGCCGTTGGAAAATGACGGCGACTCATCAGAGCAGGACTGTTCATCAATTGAGGAGGAGTGACCATGTTTCGCAAGC
>JAQUHC010000178.1 GCA_028683785.1 Oscillospiraceae bacterium | reverse complement strand
ATCCATCTGGTGATAGCCCATGACCTCTTTTATATATTGTGGAGACGTAATATTGCCCAAGCTGCGGCGCGTATCGTTTTCGTCCAGCTCAAAGCAGCCGCTCTCCATCACCCATTCCAATATGCTGTTATATACCCGGTCGTGGTTAGCGCCGTCAGCGTCCACGCTGATAGCCACGGCAAAAAGCCCACCGGGGAAGTCGATCACGTCAAGTCCGTCAATATCGTCAGGAACCTCATCCACGGCATATCCCCACTCAAAACCGCCTCCGGTCGGGCTCCACATAAAATCGCGGGGATAAAAGCGGTCGGCTCGGCGTTTGTCGTATTTTGTAAACCACTCATTGAATCGCTCCATTTTTCCACCCGGCGCGAAAGCGTCCTCACCATTGGCGGAGCCGGAAGAAACCATCTTGCAGGCGGGCAGCTCGATAATCCGCACCGTGTTTTGCCTGTCCTGTGGGATGGTGGACGCAGCAGACTTTGTTACGGCTTGCTTTTCGGGGAATAACCTTCGGCGTCCTTTATTACCGGAATATACGCATAGCATGTATGAGGCGGCGTATTGTATTCCGCGTGGCAGTGATACTCAATCTCAACATGAATATTGGGGTTTTGAATATAAGCGTTTTCCTTTGCTGCTTCCCGCAACGCTTCAAAAAACTCATGTAAATCCGCACTGTCTTTACCGAGCAACGCTTTGGCGTTATTATTGTCGCCTTTAACGCGCAGCCACAACCCGCCCGGTTGTGTGAACTGATCATATCTTCCGTCTTGATCATCCGTATAGGATTCATTCGCAAACATAATACCGCAAGGCTTGTCGGCGCAGTTATAGTTAATCGAAAGCGACGCGCTCCAGTCGGGATTTATCTTTTCTTTTATCGGAACAGGCTCAACAAGCGACTGAAAACGTCTCAATGTCTCGCTGATGTTGGACTCGTCAATGTTATTATCTGCATAATCAATACAACCCACCCATAAAACGTCCTTGCGCTCGACAAGCTCAAAATCTACACCTTTGTATTTTATAACATGCATGAGCTTTTCAATTTGTTTCGACTCTTCCATCATGCTCAAAATCTCCGGCGTGTTCTTCGGGCTGTAACTTTCGGGGTTGGGATTAACTTTTTTAACAGCGCTCATTTCGTTCCGCCCTTTCTTGAAATATTCCGTTCTATATTACTCGTCCTCCGCCAAAAACGCGGCGATTGTATCCGCGATCGTAAAATCCAGCTGCCTGCATTCGCTTAAAATATCAGCGATTTGCCACTTGGCTGCCTTTGTCTTTTTCTCTTTCCAGATGGCGTGAACCTTCCATAATTCATCATGAATTTGTCTGCTTGCATCAATTGCCGGTTTCAACTTATCTGTTTCAAATTCGGATGCGGCGCGCTCAAGCGCGTCGCCAAGATAGCAGCGGCGCTCCGCTAAATCCCATATCTCCGGGTAAACATGCGGGCTGCCCTTGCCACAAAAGGTTTCGCGGAATCTATCCGGATTCGTATCCGCGCGAAGCAACTCCGCACCTCTTGATAACGCTTTGCAAAGCAAGGGTTTTGTGTCATTTGGTGGCATATGTGGCGACTTTATAAGAACTGCCGCCAGTACTCCTTTTGTCCAATCCTTTAGGCGCTTATATTTCGCCGGTGAGAATTTAATATTTGTTTTCAGCCGGTCTCCCGCCGTAAATGTCCATGCCAGCAGCGTCTCCCCATTATTTTCATAACCCGTTGCCAAAACAATATGATCTCCCGGCTCGCCGCTCAAAAGCAGAACGGGAAATCCATCAGCCAGGTTGCAAAGGGTTAAATTTACAAGGGCTTGGGGATTGCTCCAGCCACCTTTAATACTCTTAACCGGATAATTTGTGTAAACATCTACTTTGATTCCGGTGATTTCAAAGCAATCAAGAATAGGAGTCGCGTCCTTTGCGCCGCTATAGTTTGCTTCCCAGCTTCCGCCTTTATAATGATCTTCCGAGAGAGGTGGAAGCTCATCGGTAAAATAATTCCACACATCATTCCAAAATTGAAAACCCTCACCGGAAATCATTAGGTTTCGGTAATAGTTGTTATCGTTGCGCCATGTCGTATTGTGAGCCTCCATTACGCTTGTGTCGTGCGGCGCACCCATGAGAACCACTAATGAAGTCGCGGCTGAGGCAAACGCAAGCGTATGCGGCCCGAAAGCGGGCCCGTTCTGGTTGATTGAACCGGCAAAGGCTATTTTAGCGGATTCCGGCAGTGTAGTTAAGTTTTCAGCTACCGCCAATATCTCCGGCTTGTTTTTCGGGCTGTAGCTCTCCGGGGACGGATTTATCTTTTTTACAGGCTCGCTCATTTTATTTCATCCTCCTCATTCTGGATGCTAATATTTTACCCCGGAAAGAAGCGACTGCGTTATCCGTTTGTGTCAATTTTCAAGCGTTTATAAAGCTTCATGCGCACATTTTCGGTGTCGTATTTGCCATTTAGGGTTTCATAGACCGCGAAAATCGGCTCGTTTTCATGAGCGATACTATTGTTTTGCAACCACAGTTCCATTTTCATACTGCCCATTCGAATATCACCCAAGCGGTCATCGGGCAGCACTGCATACCGTCCGGCGGGAAGGTGCTTTACTTCAATTTCCGGCGCAATGCGGGCATCGTGCCCTACGCTGAAGCCGTCGCCGCATTCTATACCGCATTCACAAACATCATCGTATTCACACACATAAAACCTCCGGGCGTTTCGGACAAGCAACGGGTGATGCTCTTGCAAAAACGCCATGACCTTCTCCGATGCTTTGCGCTCGGCGTTTTTTCCACTCTCCCGAGCAATGATAAAGGACATTTCGAGAATGGTCGTTATCGTAATATGCTGCTCATATTTGCGTTTTTTAACGGGCAAATACAGCTTTAGTTTCCGGGGTTCCCCGTTTTGAAAGAGATATTCCTCAAAATATCCGTCGCTGGATTCTTCAAACATGCTAGCCGACAGCCAAGTGTTATATAGATAATTCCATCCGTCACTGATTTCTGTCTCGCTGTAATTGACCATACAGGTGGCATAAAAGTCTGTTTTGCCCGTTCCATCCCGTTCTACCATAAC
>JAQUHC010000177.1 GCA_028683785.1 Oscillospiraceae bacterium | reverse complement strand
AGTCAGCCAAAGCTGCCGTAGGATTAAGAACCAAGCCACAGCGTCTGCTGATAGTATGGGCTATCTTACCAATATTTATAGAAAGGTTAGTATGATGAATCCCATGTGTTCATTATACAAGGATTATTTATGTTAAGAGATTTCAGCAAAGAAGAGTTCGACATTATTATTCAAGCAGGGCAATCAAATAGTGAGGGATGTGGACAGGGAGATGTCGAGAATCCTTACTCCGCAAATGAAAACATTTGGTATTTGAATAACAACTTTACAATTAGTATGGCTCAAGAACGAATTTCGGGGAATTCTGTTGTGGGTGACTTTTCGTTGTCATTTGCAAGGGAATATGTAGCAAGCGGGAAATTGATGGCCGGACGAAAAGTTTTAATAATCAGAGCTGCAGTTGGCGGTACAGGTTTTTTGGACAATCACTGGAAATTAAATGATGATTTATATTTAAGAATGATGGAAATGATAAAAACTGCACTTTCAATGAACACTAAGAATAAACTGGTTGTATTCCTGTGGCATCAAGGTGAAACAGATGCCACATTAAACGCAGATTTTCAAACGCATTACAATAACTTGTCAACCCTTATTAATAATGTAAGAACAACTTTTGATTGTGAAAACCTACCCTTTATTGCCGGGGACTTTGTTCATCATTGGAAATCGGTAAACATGGAAATTTGCTCATCGGTGGTTAATGCAATAAAAGAAGTTTGTTCAACGATTGGCAATTCTATGTTTGTAGAAACAACCGGACTTCAGTCAAATGACCAAAAAATCGGAAATCAGGATACAATACATTTTTGCAGGGAATCACTATTTCAACTCGGCATGAAATATTTCAGTGCCTTTGAACATTTAACCCCTGTTAATTGAACATAATAGATATAACTGCGGTTTTTTCCGATCCTTTCAAAATCCATTATTTTGTCAGCCAACCATATGTGGTATGTCTGCATCAAATTGGGCACCTCTTTTGAAAGTACAATTTCACTACCGCTTTTTCTTAAAATAGAATATAATACTAATTCCAATAAGAAACATTCCGGCCAACAGAGTCGCGACAACCGGGCAGAATGGCTGTCGCGACTCTGTTGGCATGTTTCTAATCGGAATTAGTATAAGGAGTATAAGAGCAACGGGTCTGCGGAAAGAGGAAATGTTTTGAAAAAAGCACTCATAATTTATCTTATTAGTATCATTGCCATGACCACCTTTCTAAGTGGTTGTAACTCAGAATTAAAAAGCGAAGAGCTTTTGAATGTTTTGGGTGATAAATTAGAATTATCTTCAGAAATGATAGAGCTTTCAGCCAGAGAGGATATTATAAAAATCGACTGCATTCAACCGGGACTATATACCGAAAATTTGCGGGTTATTCTTTACTCTCTCAGCAAGCAAAAACAGCTTTGCGAAGTGGATTTAGGAGAAGATGCGTGGAACACCGGCTTGACCAACGATGGATTCTATGCAATTTCCCTTTTGCGTCAGGAGATTGTAGTTTACGGCTTGAACGGGTCAGAAATATCTCGGCAAAAAATCACAGACGCCGGAGATTCTTGGGCCTTTGGAATTCTAAATGAAAGTGCCGATTATTTATTGTTTGGGCACTCAAGAAACGCTCAAATCATTCGCTATTCTTTAAAAGACGGAAAACAGACCGTGGTTGGAAAATTCACCGGATATATTGCAGAACTGGGTTGCCGTGATAATAAGTTTTATTTGCATAATGCTGAGGGTGAGCTTCTGCGAATAGGTATTGACGACGAGGCAATGGAATCGGTCTACTACGATCCGGCTATTCGACTTCACACAAAAGATTATGGCATCGGCACAGTTGATACTTCATTTTTAGCAGTTTCTGCACAAAGCCGATATAAAACTGACTATGTTCAAATGACTTCGATAGATGAAATCGAGCTTGCTGCTTATCAACACGGGTTTGCCACCCTCGTGAGCACCCACGATAATGACTTGCTGCGAATATACGACATAAGCAAAAAGGATGTTCTGGAAGTTCCAATTAATGCCCGCGTGCAGCAGGTGGTTTTTCGTGATGAAGATACGCTTCTGATTTCTGCAAAAGATGAATCCGGCAAAAACCTATTATATTATTGCAATCTTTCTAAGGCTGAAATTACCCCCATGGCGTTTCAAGCTGAAAGCAGCGCCCGTTCAAATTCAGTTTCAGGTATTTCGGAACAATCGCTTGAAACCATCCATGTGCAGAATGGAACGCTGATTAAAAATGTTCCTGTTATTGCTCAAATGCCCTCCTACCCCACCGGTTGTGAGTCTGTAAGCGCCGTCATGGCACTTCGGTTTGCCGGAGAGCATGTTTCTGTAGACGAATTTATAGACAATCATCTGGAAAAGAGTTCGAATTTTTATTTTTCTAATGGAAAAAAATACGGACCCAATCCCTGGGAACATTTTATAGGCAATCCTCGAAGCAAAGCTTCCTACGGCTGTATGGCTCCTGTCATTGAACGAGCACTTAAGAGTTACTTGGGTAATGAAAAGCGTGTATTAAATACAACGGGGATGACTCTTGATGAGCTTTGTCGGGAGTATATCGACAACGGCATTCCTGTCATGGTTTGGACAAGTATTAATATGATTGATACTTATCCATCAAATACCTGGACCCTTGCCGATGGTAAAACCTACACTTGGACTGCTAACGAGCACTGCATGGTTTTGATTGGTTATGATGAGCAAAATTATTATTTCAATGACCCTTACAAAGGAAAGCAGGTCAAGTTCGGGAAACTGCTTTCCCAAAAGCGTTCTGAAACATTTGAAAGGCAATCCCTTATTGTGCTTTCAAATAAATAATGTATATGTGATTTTAGCTCCTACGGGAATCCATTAAAAAAGAAGATGACAATTTCCATCAGGAAAATGTCATCTTCTTTTATTTTAACTAATAAAAATAATAATATATTAGGAATACAAGGGTAGCACATGGAATATCAAAGTTTTAATCCACCGATATAAAATCCTTCATATCTGCAAAACGCTTTTCTCCAACACCCTTGATATTCATTATCTCTTCAATCGAATCAAACCCGCCGTGTGATTGACGATATTCGATGATGCGCTGAGCATAAATTTC
>JAQUHC010000176.1 GCA_028683785.1 Oscillospiraceae bacterium | reverse complement strand
TATCGCTGTTATTGTCAAATCTATCAAATGAGTAAAACGCAGTATCAAGCGATATATGATGATGTGGCAAAGAATCCCGGTCCCGCTTCCCGCGCAGAAGCCGAGCGGCAAATTGCAAATGGTATCCTGCGAGGGTACTTGGCGTTTGTTGATGGTTTATCTATCGGCTGGTGCAACGCCAATGACAGAGCGAATTACCCCGCAGAACCTGTATATGACGATACTCCTTTTCACGCACCGGCTGAAAATCGAGAAAAAGCTGTAGTCTGTTTCGAAATTGCCCCGGAATACCGCGGAAAAGGTATTGCCACCGCTCTTTTACATCAAGTCATCGCCGACGCAAGAGCCGAAGGCTATATTGCCGTAGCCGGATTCCCCATCGAGAGAACGGAACGGTACGAATGGGATTGTCGAGGACCTGTTCGGCTTTATGAGAAAGCCGGATTTTCAAAAGTGTCGGAAAAGGGCAGAACAATAATCATGCGAAAGGAGTTGTAGAAATGAAAACATATCAAAAAGTCCGCACATTCATCTACCGCGATGCTCGACCTTTAGACATTGCCCGATGGCAGTATCATTTTGAAAGCGGAAGCAAGGAAGCCGTGTTGACGGCTCTCGCCACTTATCAGAACGAGGACGGCGGGTTCGGTCATGCGCTGGAGCCGGATTGTTGGAATCCAAACTCTGCGCCCATTCAAACATGGACGGCAACAGAGATTTTGCGAGAGATTGATTTTGCCGATAATACGCATCCAATTATAGATGGGATATTGCGCTATCTGGCAAGTGGTAAGCATTTTAACGGTAAGTTTTGGCCTTTTGCTATAAATAGTAATGAAGGTTATCCTCATGCGCCGTGGTGGGGGTATTCAGAAGCAGACGATGACGGATGCTACGGTTACAACCCCACCGCTTGCCTTGCCGGGTTTATCATCCGTTTTGCAGATAAAAACAACAATTTATATCGGCTTGGCTGCTGTATAGCAACAGAAGCCGTCGCCTCCTATATGGCGCAGGATTTATTGAGCGATATGCATACAGCGGCTTGTTTTGTTCGCTTGATGCAATATTGCGAGGAAGCCGGAGTGAACGATGTGATTGACTTGCCTGCATTGAAAGCTAAGCTACACAAACAAGTCAAACACAGCATTACGCAAAACACCGCCGAATGGGAAACCGGCTATATTTGCAAACCATCACAGTTTCTCACTGACCATGACAGTATTTTCTATGCCGACAATAAAGAAATAGCTGATTATGAATGTGAGTTCATCATCAAAACACAGCTCCCGGACGGCTCATGGCCTATCCCTTGGGGCTGGGCTGATTATCCGGAAGAATGGGCTGTCAGCAAGAATTGGTGGAAAGGTAATGGCACTATTTTGAATATGTTGTATTTGAAAGGCATGGGGAGATTATGAGAGCACATAATTTGTATGAAATACTAAATACCGATTTTATCAAAGACGGCATTCAGGATGTTGACTGGGCAAAAAGAATGCCGGATTTGGATCAGTATTTATTTCCGCCGTTCAAGCAAAACGGCGGCATTGGCTTAATGTGTGATTTTGCAAATGAAATCGAAAAAGTCTATACCACCGTTTTTCTTTCTGACAAAGTATTGTTGAAAATAATAAACGATGATGTAAGCAATGCTATGTTGTTTT
Organism: Oscillospiraceae bacterium; assembly: GCA_028683785.1. Lineage (GTDB taxonomy): Bacteria > Bacillota > Clostridia > Oscillospirales > Acutalibacteraceae > Avimonas. Next base: position 1,459 of record JAQUHC010000176.1, on the reverse strand, counting down.
CTCACCATCCCACCGCTTGGGATATAAAAGAACACAGCGGCAATTACGCCGCCAATGAACAATTTATCAGAGAGCTTAAAAAAAGAAATATATCAATCTATGTTTTACATCATCCGCTTGATAATTACGGCAAGTATTCAACCTGCGCGACCTTGGCTGAAAGACTAAACATTATTGTTGAAAAACCTTCGTTTTTATACTTTGGTGCTGTGTGCGGCGTGATTGGAACGTCTAATTGCAATACCATCAGCGAGTTGCAAGAATGGTACACACAAGCCGTGGGACATAAAACCAGCTTGTACTTATATGGAGATGAAAATCTCAAAGGTGAAAAAATCGCAATCTGCCCGGGTGGCGGAAATATCAGGGCAGTAGTACAAGAGATGCTCGAAAACGGTGTCAAAACCTTGATAACGGGAGTTACCGTTGACAACGAGTATTCCCACGAAGTGCATCAGCTTGAAAGAGAAAACCATATCAATTTACTTGGCGGCACGCATTATTCTTCTGAAAAATACGCACCTGTGGCAATGTGTGAATACTTTACTGATTTGGGTTTGCCGTCAGAGTTCATTGATGATATGCCGTGCCTTTATGATTTGTAAATTGAGGAAGATGAAAGGGATGGAGATAATTAAATGAATTGGAAAGAAGGATTAAAACGAATTGCTTCTATCGCCGAAAAAGCAAATATTGAATGGTGGACTACTGGCAGCATCCTTTTACCGTTAAACGGAATCGAAGATGATATAAAGGATGTGGATTTTTATTTTTATGAAAAGGATTTGGAAACTGTTCGCAATGCTTTTCAAGATTATATAATTGAACCAATCGTTTGCGCAGGGTCGAGGTCGGAAACGTTTAAATACAATGGATTGGCATATGTTGAATGCGAAGTTTGTTTGTTCTCTGGATTACAGGATGCAAATGACTTGCCCGAACCCACACACTTTGGAAAGTATGCCGAATCAAATCTGTTGGTTTACGAGTGGAATGGTCTTAAAATAAAAGCTCCACCGATAGAACTATATGTAAGGACATTGGAAAAATGGGGGAAATTAGAACGCGCTCAAAGAATTAAAAATGCGTTGAAAGAACGAGGTAAATAAAATATGAAATTATTATTTCTATTTGGAAATTCATCAGTTGGTAAAATGACCGTTGGGCAGGAACTTATGAAAATTACCGAGTTGCGACTGTTTCACAATCATATGACAATTGAGCCTGTGATTGAGATTTTTGGCTATTTTAAGGGCGATACTACCCAAAAACTGCGCGAAGTGATTTTTGAAGATTTCGCCGCATCAAATAATTACGGTATGATTTTCACTTATATGATGGCGTTTGATTGGCAGTCCGAATGGGATTATCTTGCCCATGTCACCGAAATTTTCAAAAAGAATAATGCAGAAATTTATTATGCGGAATTAGTTGCGCCACAGGAAGTGCGTTTACAAAG
>JAQUHC010000175.1 GCA_028683785.1 Oscillospiraceae bacterium | reverse complement strand
ACCCCATTTTCACTTGCGGAATGCGACTCTTTTGTACAACTTTACAAAAATAAAAAAGCCGGTTAATATTTTGACGAACTTCTTGATATATTGGTAAAGATAGAATATATATGGAAAAAAGAAATTGGAGGTAAAAACGATTATGTCTATTAAGATTGGCATCAACGGTTTTGGGCGAATCGGCCGTCTGGTATTCCGCGCGGCAGTTGCACAGCCCGAGAAGTATGAAATTGTGGGTATCAATGATCCGTTTATTAATCCGGATTATATGGTGTATATGGTTAAGTATGATACCATTCACGGCAAATTCCAAGGCACGGTAGAAGAAAGGGACGGTAAGCTGGTTGTAAACGGTAAACCGATCTTTGTTTATGCAGAAAGAAATCCCGGCGATATTAAATGGAGTGAATGCGGCGCTGAATATGTGGTTGAATCAACCGGCGTATTCTGCACAACCGAACAGGCAAGCGCTCATATCGCTGCCGGTGCAAAAAAGGTTGTTATATCCGCACCTGCAAAGGATAAAGAAACACCGACCTTCGTCTGCGGTGTAAACCTTGATAAATATACCAAGGATATGAAGGTTGTTTCCAATGCTTCCTGCACCACCAACTGCCTTGCCCCCATTACCAAGATTATCAATGATAAATTCGGCATTGTCGAAGGGCTTATGACAACGGTTCACTCCACCACTGCCACCCAGAAAACTGTTGACGGTCCCTCGGCAAAAGACTGGAGAGGCGGGCGTGCCGCCGCCGGCAATATAATCCCCTCCTCAACTGGTGCCGCCAAGGCTTGTGCGCTTGTTATTCCCGCGGTTAAGGGTAAACTGACCGGAATGTCGTTCCGTATACCGACGCTTGATGTTTCTGTGGTTGACCTTACTGTGCGTACCGAGAAAGCCACCTCGATGGATGAAATAAACGCCGCCGTCAAGGAAGCCTCCGAGACCTACATGAAGGGCATTATGGGATATACAGAGGATGCGGTTGTCTCTTCCGACTTTTACTCCGATCCCAGAACATCGATATATGATGCCACCGCCGGCATTGCCCTTAATTCCAACTTCTATAAGCTGATAGCATGGTATGATAACGAATGGGGTTACAGTAATAAGGTGCTGGACCTTATCGCTCATATGTCAATGGTTGATGCTCAGTAAATACATTAATATCCCCCGACAAGGTTGCCGGGGGATGTTTTTTAATCGGCATTACATCAACATAAAAGAATTCAAAACAGGAGTGATATGTGAATGCAGTCCCGTCATTTAATTGATTTATCCGATCTTTCTGTTAATGAATGGGAGGATATTACCCGTCTTGCCTGTGATATTGGCGCAAATATCGATTCATATTACGGTGCCTGCCGCGGTAAAATACTTGCCACCCTTTTTTATGAGCCGTCCACCCGTACACAGATGTCGTTTCAAACGGCAATGCTGCGGCTTGGCGGCCGAATTATCGGATTTGACAATCCCTCAAATTCCTCGGTTGCAAAGGGTGAAAGCCTTAAAGATACCATCAGAGTTGTCAGCGGGTATTCCGATATTATTGCCATGCGGCATCCGGCTGCCGGCTCTGCAATGGCAGCATCCCTGTATTCCCGGGTACCTATAATCAATGCCGGCGATGGCGGTCATCTGCATCCGACCCAGACCCTAACCGACCTTGTTACCCTCCGGAAAGAAAAGGGTACATTTTCGGGGCTTTGTATCGGGCTATGCGGCGACCTTAAAAACGGACGGACGGTTCATTCATTGATAAAGGCCACGGCTGGCTTCCCCGACAACCGCTTTATATTGATATCCACACCCTCCTTAGGCGTTCCGCTTTATATTAAGGATTATCTGTCAGCTATGGGCGCTCCGTGGTTGGAAGTGGATAGTCTTGCCGATGCCATGCCCCTGCTTGATGTTTTATACATGACGCGAATTCAAAAGGAGCGCTTTGCTTCCGAGAATGAATACATTAACCAACGCGGCGTGTATATTTTGGATTCGTATAAAATGTCGTTGGCAAAAAAGGATTTGATTGTACTTCACCCTCTTCCGCGAGTTGATGAAATCACGGTAGAGGTCGACGACGATAAGAGGGCAAAATATTTTGAGCAGACCGAATACGGGCTGTATGCGCGTATGGCGCTGATTATGAGAATGCTTGAAGGCACATCAAAACAACTCCCAATTGTACCCCGCGGTACAGAAACCGAATGCTCCAACCCCGAATGTATCACCCATCGTGAGTCCTATGTCCCGCATACTTTTCGAAAGAGCGGTGATATCCTTGTGTGCAACTATTGCGAAGAAAGAACCCGGTTTGACTGATATGCGTGTTTTTATTATTTTCGGTTCACCAAAGAAAACTGGCTCAACCGCGCAAATTCTTAATGCATTTATTAGCGGGCTGCCCGACGATGTTTCTGTCGATATTTTCGACTGCTTTGAGCGCTCCCCCCTCCCCTGTAACGACTGCCGTTTTTGTTATGAGGATGATTTATGCACTCTTTCAGACCTTGACGATTTTTACACAAAGCTTGAGGCGGCAGATATTTTGGTGTTCGCATCCCCTGTTTATAATCTATCCTTCCCCGCACCCATGAAAGCACTGTTAGACCGTTTACAACGCTATTGGTCGGCACGCTTCATCCGTCAAGTCCGTCCCCCGATTAAACGCTCGAAACGCGGGCTGCTGATTACCGCAAACGGAGCCCAAAGCCAAGAGGGCGGCGAAATGCTGGAACGACAGCTAAAACCAATACTGACAACACTAAACACAAAGCTGATTAAATCGATTCATTATATCGGAGCGGATAAAAAAAGCCCACTTGATACGGCTATCAAGGAAGCTGAAAACACAGCACATTTACTTTTCGAGTGAATGTGTTTTGGAAAAAAACGAAAATAATAAACAAGGCACTCTACAAAATTTGATGGTAGGGTGCCTTTTGTTTATGTATTATACTAATTTAATTAATAAACATAGATAATATCCAAGTCCGTTGTATATCTTCTTATACTAATCTCAATTATAAAAGCCGATAAAATGGAGTGATGCGTTCTTTAGGAAGAACGCGTTCTGAACGATAATTTTATCGTCGCTTTTATTTGAGATTAGTATTATTATGATATTTCT
>JAQUHC010000174.1 GCA_028683785.1 Oscillospiraceae bacterium | reverse complement strand
ATCCCCAAAAAATCCAAGGCAAGCACACATACCATAATCCTGCTGTTTCGTCCCAGATTGTGCTATTCTCTCCCTCCACCGCGTTGCGGTCCCCCTCCCTCGTCAGAGGGAGGCTTAAGACCGCTTTAATGGGAATTATACATACAGTGCTTTATAGTAAAAATATCTGCTGCCCTTTGGCTCCCTCTGACGAGGGAGCTGTCGCCCGCAGGCGACTGAGGGAGAGAAATATATAAAATCTTATTTTTCATATATTTATATTGAAACTAAGCCATACGCATTTTACTCTTTGTGTTTTCAATCCGGTGTCAATCATTTTTTATTTACAAACGACACAATTCCGTTGAGTACCGCAAACAGTACTCCCGCTACCGGCCATATAATCCAGCTTGTATGCCAATTGTTGGTTGTAAAACTGTATCCGAGAAAAATTGCAACAACAATAGGCCAATAAATACCCGCAATTGATGCCGTCTTGTTATTTATATTTTTATTTTGAACAGTAAAGTCTCCAACCTGAAGAAGCTTGCTGTAGCTGCTGTTAATCATACCGGCACGCACAAAGAGATTCACAGCGGACGCAATGAATATAAGCAATACAGCCACACAGCATGTGGTCATAAAATCATCACCCGATACAACACCAATTATAAAGAGCGGCACCACCCCGATTATACAGAGGACTACACCGAGAGTAATAAACATCCGCGATTTATCCTCGAAATCGGCTTTCTTTTTCTCCACAATACCCTGTATGCCGTATTCAAGAGAAATTTCTTCCTTTTCCAAATACTCATACTTGCTGAGTTTCATTCCATTATATATAAGAACAGAAACGCCGCAGGATATTATAATGAGCAGAATTGAAACCCCAATCCCCGCAATCATGTTTTCATCGGGTATTCCCTTGTATTCACTATAACCTGATAGCAAAATCAAAATTACAGGTGATATAATCAATGCCGAAATAGCATTTGCGAACCTATTCGATATTGACTTAACAAGGCTCATATATGTGTTTGCTTCTTCTACCGATACAAAATGTGTGCCCGGTTCGTCGGTATTTCCATCGGAATATGTGATTTCCGGTGCATCATCCTTTAACAAGTAATCGGTGCTGACACCAAATAACCGGCTCAAGCGCAAAATCTTATCAAGATCAGGTATTGCAGCACCAAGCTCCCATTTAGATATCGATTGTCGCGATACCCCAAGCTGCTCTGCGAGTTCCTCCTGAGACCATCCCATCTTTTTCCTCAGCATTATAATTTTTTCTGACAAAATCATTTCTTTCCAGCCTCACTTTCTATCTCTTGTCGATGGATTAATCATATAAAAGTATTCGGTTGCACTCTACCAGTCAGCCTTGGAAATTTCGCAACCAAAGGTTGCGAACCGCAGAAAATCTTTCACAGCATATTATATAATATGTTTTCCCCTGTTTTAACCTTACATTTAAGCGCTTTATCGGTTTTATAATATAATACATATTTATGACCATCCTTTCGCAGTGACTGGGATGTTTTAGCCGGTTCGGCTGTGCCGAATTTGCACCTCGCTTTTGGCGCAAAAGGGCAAAACTCCCCGTTTGAAAAATTTATTTTTCAAACTTCACCTCCTCGAAACCTATTATAAAAGGAATCCACCTTTATTTCTTGACTTCAAATGCGAATATTCAGGTTAATACATAAATTGTTCTATCATAATCACATACACAAATAACGAGTGGATTAACGGCGATGGTTGATTAATAAGGCACTCTACAAAATTAATGCAGGGTGCCTTGTTCATTTTGCATTAACCTCAAATATTGATCCCTCTCTACGGTATCCGAGTTTTTCGTAATAAGGGTCGACATCGCTCATCACATAAATCGGTTGATTTGGAAATTCTTTTAACACCCGTTCCATAAGGGTTTTACCGATTTGCTTTCCCCGATGTGTTTTTCTTACGAGTAAACCATATATATAAACACCGAAACCATCGTCTTCCCGACAGCGCGCATAACCGCACACAATGTTTTCATCATAAGCGATAAATGTGTATTCTATGATGGCATCCTGATTATTTAGGACATATCCATGTATCCTTGATATATACTGCTTACATCGTAATGTGGGTATTTTTTTATAAGCTCAGCTCTTAATTTGCTTAAAAATTCTAATATTCCTTTGTATGCAATTTGAATTTCGCCCTGTTGTAAATGTTGCGTATACCCAACAATCAGCTCATTTAAAGACTTCATTTTCGACTCCTATACATTTTGGTTTACGATTATAATGACTATTGAGAGCCTTACAGTGCAAACATTGTGGGCGGTGGACTGTTAATAGATTCCCACATTCATTACAGTTCCATGCTTTTTCCGAGTCAAGAAGGAACAAATCTAATCCCTTTACATCGATCTGCTGAAAGTTATCTATCAGACTCTCACCATAATTCGATGAATATCTTTTTTCAAGGGCTTTCAAGCGCTTGCATGGGTATTTTGAACAGGTGCTACACGGTTTGGTCGAATTTCCGTTCTTCTCTGAACAATTTACAATACTGCATTTTGTGCAGTGAGCAGGCTTGCTTCCTTCCGCAGTGCAGCCGGAGCATTTGTTCTTTTCTCTTTGAAAGCCCAAACACAAATCACAAATCAAACCACATGGCGCGACTATCGATATTGGCATTTACCATACCCCTCTCGAAAATTTTTGATCGTTCCCAAACGGCTTATTCTTATATTTACAGACAACCTGAACACTCACGGAGCAATGACATCTAACCTGACCACTTGACTATCAAAAACAGCTTTATAGACTTGTTTTCTCGAACCGAAAAGACATGTTTTTCGCTCATTGGGTTTTGTACCCATGTGTGCTAAAAGCCTTGATATATAAGGGCTTTAGAGCCAACACAGTTGGCTTTGCTAAACTCATTCTTTTACCCGTGACATAAATACGACCGTCTCAACATGGAACGGTAAATCGCACAGAATATTGTATGGAGCGACTTATCTGAAATACTCGCTTATTCTGTCACCAAGCATCCCCGTCGAACCCGAAACGCCTCATGATATTATGTAAAAAGGTTTTTCAACCAATTTATGCTTAGTTGTACCCAGGTTTCACACTGGGGATTGCGTAGGTAATCAGCGC
>JAQUHC010000173.1 GCA_028683785.1 Oscillospiraceae bacterium | reverse complement strand
GTACGTTCCATTGCAGCAATTTCTTCTTTTGTATACTTGGGCTCCACCCCCAGATACGGCAGCGCCTCCATCATGATTTTTTGAGCAACCGGAGCCGCCAGCGTTCCGCCGAAACGGATGGCAGTCTGAGGTTCATCAAGCATGACAAGAATCACATATTGAGGATCATCCGCGGGTGCATATCCCGAAAAAGAGGCAACAACATCCCTTCCGCCGTAAGTCTTATCAGAGGTACCTGTTTTGCCCGCCATACGATATCCCGCAATATAAGCGTTTCTGGCTCCGCCGTCGATTGCCGAATCCGCCAGCATTTTATTGATGCGGGCGGAGGTGCTTTCCGAAATAACCTGACGCTTAACCTTGGGTCGGTTGTTGGATATCACATTTCCGTTTCCATCCAGCACCTGCTGAACAACATAGGGCTGCATAAGCTTGCCCCCGTTGGCAACCGCCGCCATGGCGGTTATCATTTGTATGGGCGTAACCTTAAAGTTCTGGCCGAACGATGAAACCGAAAGATTGAGTAAATTCAGCTCACTTTCATCAAAATAAAGCAGATCGGTCACCCTGGACTCGCTCAACATATCTATACCTGTGCGGTCTATAAATCCAAAGCCCACAAAATATTTGTAAAACAAACTGCTTCCCAGCTTCTGCCCAACCTCCATGAAAACCGGATTACATGAATTCGAAAGGGCTTCGGAAAATATCTGGGAACCGTGTCCGCCGGCTTTATGGCAACGTATTATACGATCGGCGACTTTGAGGGATCCTCTGCAATAGAACGGTGATGTTTCGGTAACGATACCCTCCTCCACAGCCATGGCAGCCGTAAATGTTTTGAACACCGAACCCGGATAGTAGTAATCCGAAATGGGCTTATTCACCCATTGCTCCTCCCGTGCCTTTTTAACCGCGGCGGATCTTTCATCCCCCGATAAAAGCGCAATCTGTGCCAATATATCCGGGTCGGTGATGGTCATAGGCTCGTTGGGGTCGAAATCACCCTTTGTCGCCATTGCGATAATTGCACCCGTCTTGGCATCCATAACAATGGCCGAACCGCGGTTGGTGCTGCCTGTCTCTTTCACCGCTATTTCGAGGTATTTTTCGGTGTAGTATTGTACTACACTGTCGATTGTGAGAATAAGGCTGTTTCCGTCCTGTGCTTCAATTGTTTTCTCAAATTTAAGCTTAACATCAAGGTCTTCGCCCCACCCGTTTTTAGCAGTGACTATGCGTCCCGGCTTTCCTGCAAGCGTTTTTTCGTGATATGCTTCAAGTCCATACAACCCGTTATTGTCCGTTCCGGTAAAGCCCAGAACGGTGGAAGCCAGATTATTAAGCGGATAATACCTTTTATAATCTTCTATAATACGAAAAGCCCCTGCCAGCTTGTTTTTCTGGACCCATTCGGAAAGGGTTTCTGCAAGAGGATGCTCAATTTTCGCCTTAACGATCTCATATTGAGAGTTTACCTTTAATGTTTTTTTATACAGCTTTTCTCTGTCAACATCCAGCAGCTTTGACAATTCATCGGCAATTTTTACCCGTGTATCATCAGATTCAATGCTTTTAGGTGACATAATAACCGTCCAGACGGTTGCCGATTGGGCGAGCACCGTCATCTTAGAATCATAAATTGTACCTCGTTTGGGAGAAATGGGGTTGTCGCTCATCTGTTGTTCAACCGCTTTTTCACGCCAGAAATCAGCCTGAGCTATTTGAATAACCGAAAGCTTGCCAACAATACCTGCGCACATTAAAGTCAACACAACAATAATAAAGGCAGAACGCCGCCACATTTGTCGTGTGGGTGCTTTTGTGGTAGTTTTGTTTTTAACATGTTTAGCCATGGTCGGATTCACGCCTTTCCGCGTCTTCCCGATAAAAAGGAATCGCATCATTATGGTGAGAAGAACAACAACAATCCTCATTTAAAGAAAAGAGAGTTAAGATTTATCCATCCCAACTCTCAGCGTTTCCTGTGAGAACTCGCTGAACTGCCCTCACCTCATACTTATTGAATCATTCAAACAGGTATGCCAATCCGGTAAAAAAATTTACTATGGCGCTTCCTGCCGCCTCAAGTACATTTTTGTCTTCTTTTTTAACAATAACCGCTTTATCGGTGTTATCCGAGACAATATACTCAATTTGGGATGATTCGATTTTTTGCATACCCAATTCGTTATATGCGTATTCCTCGACACTTTTTGTTGATGTTTTGCGTGCCAGCTCATCGTTAAGACGGATTGTTTCGCTGTTAAGCACCACAAGCCTTTTGTCCATATCCTTGATTTTGTTGTCCAGTTCGGTCAACCTAATCCTGCTGAATATCAGCACCCCTATAACCATTAATGCTACTGCCGCCACACACAGTGTAGCCGCTGTGTTAAGGAAAGACTGGATGGCATTTCTCCTTTGCTTTTCTCTTTGTGCTTTTTTATTGGTTTCAAATTCAACGATTTTTGCCGGGCGTTTCTCAAACAGCGAAAGATCATATGCCTCGGTTCCTCGGTTTACCGCCATTTCATTCTCCCCTTTCTTTAAGTCATACTAATTTAAAATAAATATATAGAAATATCATAATAAGAAGATATACAACGGACTTGGATATTATCTATGTTTATAAATTAAATTAGTATCAGGATGTTAATAATTAATTCGCATTGTATTCATGCAGCTTTTCAACACAACGAAGCTTGGCGCTTCTGCTTCTCGGGTTTTCTTTAAGCTCTGTTTCGGATGCTCCTATCGGTTTACGGAAAACCTGCTTTGCAGCCGGAGTCCGATTACATACACAAATCGGAAAATCAGGCGGGCAGATACAGCCCTTGTTCCAAACAGCAAAGCGTTGTTTCACCATACGGTCTTCCAGCGAGTGAAAGGTGATAACCGCCAGCCTGCCGCCAATTTTTAGATGCGTAAATGCCGTATCCAGTGCCTCGGACAGATAATCCAGTTCATTATTTACGGCAATCCGCAATGCTTGAAAAACCTTTCTTGCAGGGTGCCCGTCCCGACGATATGACTGGGGCACCGAATTTTTAATAATTTCGGCTAAACGGTCGGTGGTTTCAATTGCTTGTCCGGCTCGTTCACGCACAATCGCCCGTGCTATCGAGCGCGAATATTTTTCCTCACCGTATTTAAAGAAAATCTCCGTAAGCTGACATTCATCAAGATTATTTACCAAATCGGCAGC
>JAQUHC010000045.1 GCA_028683785.1 Oscillospiraceae bacterium | reverse complement strand
CTATAGTATCCTTGACCGGTACGAGTCCCTGCACTCATGCGGTTGAACCGCCGTGTACCGAACGGTACGCACGGTGGTGTGAGAGGTCGGTCACTCAACTAATGGGTGACCTCCTACTCGATTTGATAATATGTTCCGTGGTAATATTCTCACATAAAATGTACAGCCTATTATCATACTCAAGGTTGATATAATAACATGAAGGGCTGGCTGGCAGGGTGGAAATATTGAAGATTGCATTGACTTCGATCGGCTCGTTTATCGCGCTGTTTATCCTTACAAGAATTATCGGTAAGCACCAAATGTCTCAGCTCAGCATGTTTGACTATATTAACGGAATAACCATAGGCTCGATTGCGGCAGAAATGGCAACAGCACTTGAGGGGTATGTTAAGCCTTTTGTAGCCATGGTTGTATATGCGTTATTGTCGGTTATGTTTGCTTTCGTAACAAGGAAATCCACCTCTCTTCGCCGTATGCTTATTGGTGAATCTCTTGTATTATATGATAACGGCAAGCTTTTCAGGAAGAATTTCTCAAGGGCTAAGATGGATATAAGCGAATTTCTCACCGAATGCCGAAACAGCGGATATTTCAATCTTGAAAGCATTCAAACCGCCTTGCTTGAACCAAACGGGAAAATCAGTTTTCTTCCTTTGTCGGTACATCGCCCCATAACCCCGCAGGACATGAACATCTCTCCGGAACAGGAAAAGATAACCGTCAATGTTGTTTTGGACGGTAAGATTATATATAAAGGGCTGAAGCATACAGGTAATAATGAGGCTTGGCTGTTAAAACAATTGAAAAACCAAGGAGTGCGGTTAAAGGATGTATTCCTTGCCACCTGTGACAGCAAAAATAATATAAGCGTATATGTACGCCTTGATAAAAAGGTGACATATACGCCATTTTGATGATTTTATTTGGGAATTAGTATTATTTCATTAGTTCAACCATAACTGCCTTTTGAGCATGAAGACGGTTTTCCGCCTCGTCGAAAATCTCGTTTGCATGTGCTTCAAACACCTCGCCGGTGATCTCCTCCCCACGATGAGCGGGAAGGCAGTGCTGAACCATACAATCGGGGTGGGCAAGGGAAAGCAATTCATCATTGACCTGATATCCTGCAAACGCGACCCGACGCTTTTCGGCTTCGGACTCTTGGCCCATAGAAGCCCATACATCGGTAAAAACGACATCGGCATCCTTTACAGCCTGAGTACAGCTGTCGGTGAGCAGAAATTTATCGTCATGACCGGCGGCAAACTCAATAATCGACAGGTCGGGTCGGTAATCGGGGGGACAGGCAATCGAAACATTCATTCCGACCTTAAGGCAGCCAACTATAAGCGAATTCGCCATATTATTGCCGTCACCTATATAACACATATTCAGTCCTTCAAGGGAGCCTTTATATTCCCGCACCGTCATAAGATCGGCCAGCACCTGACACGGATGACAAAAATCCGTCAGACCGTTTATTACGGGAATGCTGCCCGCCTGTGCCAAGGTTTCAACTTCGATCTGGTCAAATGTTCTTATCATTATGCCGTCAAGATAGCGGGACAGTACACGGGCAGTATCCTCTACCGGCTCGCCCCTGCCGATCTGCAAATCGTTTGATGAAAGGAACAAGCCATATCCACCGAGCTGATAGATGCCGGTTTCAAATGATACCCGGGTGCGGGTGGAAGCCTTTTGGAAAATCATACCCAGCGTTTTTCCCGCAAGATGACGATGCTCTATTCCGTGCTTAAGCTCGTATTTCAGCTGGTCGGCAAGGTTTAATATACCTATTATCTCCTCTTTTGATAAATCTAACAGTTTAAGCAAATGCTTCATTTTTTGATTGCTCCTTTCAGTGCGGTTTCAAGTATCGATAACCCCTTATCAATTTCGGCATAGCTTATTGTCAACGGCGGCAGTAATCTGAGCAAGGTTTTTGCCGTCAGAATAAGCAGGCCGTTTCGGATGCATTCCCTGACAATCTCCTTTGCATCCCCCTGCTCAACCACTATTCCCAGCATCAACCCAAGCCCGCGTACCTCTTTAACGTTAGGCATCGATAATATACGCTGCCGTATATGTTCGCCTTTTCTTAAAACCTCTTCCATAAATCCGTCTGCGGACAGCTTCTTCAATACAACATCTGCCCCTGCGCAAACCACCATGTTTCCACCGAAGGTTGAGCCGTGGGTGCCGGCAGACATAACCTCGGCAAGATTTTGGCTGCAAAGGCAGGCGCCTATGGGCAGCCCGCCACCGAGACCTTTTGCCATTGTAACAATATCGGGGATAATATCGAAATACTGAAAAGCAAAAAACTTTCCTGTTCGACCTGCACCTGTCTGCACCTCGTCAATTATCAGAAGAACATCCTCGGAATCACAAAGACTGCGAACCGCACAAAGATATTCGGGGGAAAGGGGTACCACTCCGCCCTCTCCCTGCACGCATTCCAGCATAACAGCACATACATCATCGCCCAGTTTATCCTTCAATTCGTCTATGTCGCCCGCTTTGGCAAATTCAAACCCTTGGGTAAAAGGGAAAAAATATTGGTGGAAGTAGTCCTGTCCGGTTGCCGACAATGTTGTAATTGTGCGGCCGTGAAAAGAGTTTTCAAGGCATATAATTTTATGACGGCCTTTACCGTATTTGTCATGGCTGTATTTGCGGGCAAGCTTGATTGCGCATTCATTCGCTTCTGCCCCCGAATTACCGAGAAATACCCGGGACATGCCTGATAACTTGCACAGATGGTCGGCAAAGGAAACCTGAACTTTATTATAATAAAGATTGGAAATATGCGCTAACTCGGCAGCCTGAGCCTGTACCGCCGCAACCCAGTCGGGGTCAGCATATCCGAGTGAGTTTACCCCTATACCGCTTCCGAAATCGATGTACTCCATGCCGTTTATGTCGGTGACAGTCGCCCCTTTGCCGCTTGCGACAGCAATATCAAACCTTCCGTATGTAGGCATGATTGATGAATGCTCGGACTTTAAAATATCTTCAAAACTCATATGAAAAACCTTCTTTCGGTTTATAAAAACATGGTGCCTATACCTTCGTCGGTCAGCATTTCTATCAAAATCGAATGAGCAATCCGCCCGTCGATTATATGGGTGCGTTTGACACCGCGGCGCACCGCTTCAACACAGCAATCGATTTTAGGGATCATGCCTCCCCTGATAACCCCTTTACGCTTCAGCCCGGGGACATCGCTTACATGAACCACCGAAATAAGGGTATCCTCGTTGTCTTTATCCCGCAGAAGCCCTCGCACATCGGTCATCAGCACCAATTTTTCGGCATCAAGCGCAGCGGCTATCCGTGAGGCGGCTATATCCGCATTAATGTTGAAAACATCCCCGCCTTTATCCCCTGCAGCAATGGAGGCGATAACCGGGATGGTACCGTTATCAAGGCAGTTGCGAATCAAGGTTACATCAACATCGGTAATATCCCCGACCAGCCCCAGATCCGGTTCGCTTAGCATTTTTTTCGCTTTTATCATACCGCCGTCAAGACCGCAAAGCCCCACCGCGTTTCCGCCTTGCTGCTCCAACCGTTGTACCAGCCCCTTATTGACCTTTCCGGCCAACACCATCTGCACAACTTCCATGGTTTCTTTATCTGTATAGCGCAGCCCGCCGATAAACTTAGGCTCCTTGCTTATTTTTACGAGAACATCATTGATTTCCGGACCGCCCCCGTGCACCAAAACCACCTTGATACCTACGGTAGACAGCAGGACTATATCCTCCATTACAGCGGATTTGAGATCGTCACTTATCATGGCGTTGCCGCCGTATTTAATAACCACTGTTTTCCCCGCATATTGTTTAATATACGGAAGCGCCTGGGTCAGCACCTGCGCCCTGTCGGCGGTTGAAACTGTCATTATATTTCATCCTTTCACTGCCGGAAAATAAAACTCAACTTCTGTAATCACCGTTTATCCGAACATAATCGTATGTTAAATCACAGCCCCATGCCGTGGCCTGCGACTCTCCGTCGCTAAGACATATATCGATGATTATTTCCTTTTCGCTTAGCACCGTTTTGGCTTTATCCTCGCTGAATTCGATTCCTGCTCCGTTTTTACATACATCGACACTTCCGGCGGATGAGTGAAATGTTACATTTACACCGTTGGGGTTTACGCAGGCACCCGAATAACCGATTGCGCACAGAACCCGCCCCCAGTTTGCATCCGCCCCGAACATTGCAGATTTAAGCAAGGATGAATTGATAACCGATTTTGCAATCAATCTCGAATCCCGCTTTGAAGCCCCGCCAGAAACACGACATTCAAGCAGTTTGGTCGCGCCTTCGCCGTCGGCGGCAAGGGCGCGGCACAGCTTTACGCACAGGGTATGCAGGGCGGCGGTGAACACATCATAATCGGCATTCTTATCTTTGATTGTATGGTTGCCGGTTGCGCCGTTTGCCATAAGAATCAGCATGTCGTTTGTTGAGGTGTCGCCATCAATCGACATCATGTTAAAGGTTTTATCTGTTACATCGGACAAAGCATTGTTAAGTAGGGCGGCATCTATGGCGGCATCGGTTGTGATAAAGCATAGCATGGTTGCCATGTTCGGGGCAATCATGCCGCTCCCTTTTGCCATTCCGCCCATGGTGTAAACCTTGCCGCCGAGCAAGAACTTAAGAGCAAACTCCTTTTTTACCGTGTCGGTGGTCATAATAGCTTGGGCTGCATCTGTATGCCCCTGAACAGACAGCGCCGCGGTTAATGCGGGCAATCCCTGTTCAATAGGTTTGAGGTTGATTGATGGACCGATTACTCCGGTAGAGGCAACAAGAACATCGTTCGTATCAATGCCGAGCGCCTTGGCCGTCATTTCACACATGGCAACCGCCTTTTCCATTCCGTCAGCGGCACAGGTGTTGGCAATGCCGCTGTTGCAGATGAGCGCCCGTGCAGTGCTGTCTGCAAGATGCTGCTTTGTAACGGTGCAGGGGGCGCCGATTACCAGGTTTTTTGTATAGACAGCGGCGGCGGTTGCCGGGCGGTCGGATACAAGCAGAGCAAGATCCTTTTTATCCCGGTTTTTGCGTATTCCGCAGTGTATTCCGGCAGCGGTAAATCCCTTTGCAGCCGTTACGCCGCCGTCAATAAAGGTGAAATCCATATAGTTCATGCCTTTCGTTTGGTGGTTTTAAAATGCAGGCGGTATCATATCAATGCCGTCGGTTTCTTTCAGCCCGAACAGCAGATTCATGTTTTGAATAGCCTGACCGGCCGCCCCCTTAACCATGTTGTCTATAACCGAGGTAACGATAAGAAGCCCGGTATTTCGGTCTGTATACAGCTGTATATCACAGTAGTTGGAGCAGCGTACATTTTTGACGTTAACTTCTACTCCCTGAGGGAGCAGGCGCACAAAATATTCGTTTTGATATGCGGTTTCATAAAGGTTGCGTACATTATCCGGTGTAACCCCTTCTTTTAACCTTGCGTACATGGTTGAAAGAATTCCGCGGTTGATCGGTAAAAGATGGGGTACAAAGGTCACGGTCGACTTTTCTCCCGATATTATTGAGAGGGTTTGCTCTATTTCGGGAGTATGCCTGTGTGCCGCCACTTTATAGGCTGAAAAGGACTCGTTGCATTCGGGGAAATGGGTTGTTGAGGTGGGCTTTCTCCCCGCACCGGATACCCCGGATTTTGAGTCTATTATGATCCCCTTGGTATCGATGATACCGGTATGTAATGCCGGAGCAAGACCGAGAGCAATACTTGTAGGGTAACAGCCCGGGTTTCCGACCACCGATTTGCCGATTATATCATTTCTGAACAGCTCCGGAATTCCGTATACGGCAGATTTGTGAAGCTCCGGGTGCTTATATTCGCTGCCGTACCATTTCATATAAGTATCGGAATCATATAAACGAAAATCCGCGCCGAGATCGATAAATTTCTTACCTGCCTTTACGCAAACGGCGGCAATGTCCTGAGATAAGCCGTGGGGCAAAGCGGCAAAAACAATATCGGCAGCATCGACAACCTCCTGTGCCGAGCCGCAGGTAAGCTCGCAAATTTCACGCAGGGAGGGATAAATATCGGAGAGGGGCTGCCCCTCATACGACACCGAGCTTACGGCAGCGACATCTACCTGAGGATGCCGAAGAAGCAGCCTGACAAGCTCAACTCCCGCATATCCCGTAGCGCCGATTATACCCGCCTTTATATGCTTGTTCATAACATCATTATCCTTTATTGTGATTTACTAAGTTTAGCCGAATTAGAAAAAAACGCGTGAAATAATACATAAACCAGCAAAATGCAGACCGACATTGAAAGTGAAAAAGCAACCGCAAAGCTGTCAATATTCTTAACCAGCTTCTGTACCAAAAACCACGGTCTTATAATATCCCATGAATTTAATCGAAGAAATCGACCGATATAAATCGCATACCCGCTTATTATAACAACCGCTAAAATTGCTGAATAGGCTACTCCGCGACCTTTTCTTTGGACAATCCTCTGATAGAATAACTCCAATGACATCATGCCGGTTACAACACCAAGTAATATTCCGACCGACATATACATAAGCCATACCCACTCACTAATATTTCGTACATATCCGCTCATTCCGTAATAATCAAATATGTGAAGATGAATTATATCGGTTATCAAATAAGGAGAATTCGGAAAAAACAAAAGCCAAAGTATGCCTGCCATAACAGCAAGTGCCTTGCGACCGCTTTTGATTGCGAAATCCGCCAATACCGAAAACACCAGCGGCAGCGCGGCTAAAAACAGGTTCCACGCTATTATACCGTGTATAAAATGGAATCCATTACAAAAATACAGAACAAGTGAGAACAGAATATATGCAAAGCAAAAGGCAGTCGTAAAAATGACAGGTAATTGTGTATTCTGTTTTACTGTATTTAAAAATTTTGATATTATCGCCATTTTGTACCCCCTGATGCTGTAGTGTTGTTACAGTTAATCTTTATCCGTAGAGCATGATCTGAGAAGTTCCCGTACTCTGGCAACCTGATTAAGCACATTCCCGGGGGAAGGCCCTCCGTATACACGGCGCATGGCAACACATCTGTCAAGGTATATCGCATCGAAAACATCCTGTTCAAACAGGGGACAGACAGCCTTATATTCATCGAGCGGGAGGGATTCCAGTGTAAGCCCCTTATCTATGCAAAGGGCAACAAGCGAACCGGTTGCTTTATATGCATCACGGAAGGGCAAGCCCTTTGAGACAAGATAATCGGCGCAATCGGTGGCGTTAATGAACCCGCCCGCCGCCGCTTTCCTCATATTGCCGGTTAAAACCCTCATTGTATCAATCATGGGAGTAAAGGTTGTAAGGCAGATTTCAACGGTATCAAGTGCATCAAAGATTGCCTCCTTATCCTCCTGCATATCCTTGTTATATGCAAGCGGCAACCCCTTCATAACGGTGAGCAGCGCCATTAAATCGCCGAATACCCGCCCCGATTTGCCCCGTACCAGCTCGGCAATATCGGGATTTTTCTTTTGCGGCATTATTGATGAACCGGTAGAAAAAGCATCGTCCAGCTCTATAAACCTGAATTCCCACGAACACCAAAGAATTATCTCCTCGGAAAAGCGTGAGAGATGCACCATGATTAGAGAGAGTACCGCCGCCAGTTCAATAACATAATCTCGGTCTGACACCCCATCAAGTGAGTTGTGGGTAACTCCGTTAAGCTCAAGCGATTTTGCTATCATCTCCCGGTCAAGGGGATAGGTGGTGGATGCCAGAGCCCCGCTACCCAGGGGGGATATTTCCATACGGGCGGTTGCGTCACCCAACCTGTCTATATCACGCAGGAAC
This sequence comes from Oscillospiraceae bacterium, assembly GCA_028683785.1. Classification (GTDB taxonomy): domain Bacteria; phylum Bacillota; class Clostridia; order Oscillospirales; family Acutalibacteraceae; genus Avimonas. The sequence continues at coordinate 5,764 of JAQUHC010000045.1, read as the reverse complement.
ATTTCGGAATATGCCATCAGATGATGACCAAAGGTTATGGGCTGGGCGCGCTGCATATGGGTGTAACCCGGCATTACCGCTTGCGAGTATTGCTCAGCCTTGTCGCACAGCACCGAAATAAGATTTTCAAGATGTGACCTTAAAATTGAACATCTGCCTTTTAGGTACAGCCTTAAATCCAAGGTAACCTGATCGTTACGGCTGCGCCCTGTATGAAGACGTTTGCCCGCATCACCTATTCGTGAGGTCAGTTCCCCCTCAACAAAGGTGTGGATATCTTCGGCGTTCATGTCGATTGGGAGCTTGCCCGATTTAATATCGGACAAAATATCGGCAAGCCCGCCCCTGATTGCATCTGCATCGGCAGCCGAGATTATTCCCTGTTTGGCAAGCATGGCCGCATGCGCCATGCTGCCTATAATATCTTCATCCGCCATGCGTGAATCAAAGGAGATTGATGAATTAAAATCGTTGGTTTTTTGGTCAAGCTCCTTGCGGAACCTTCCCGCCCAGAGTTTCATAATAATGACCATCCTTTCGCACCGACTGGGATGTTTTGGCCGGTTCGGCTATGCCGAATTTGCGCCTCGCTTTTGGCGCAAAAGGACAAAACTCCCCGTTTGAAAAATTTATTTTTCAAACTTATGACCATTCCTTTCTACCCATCACGATTTCTGATAGATATTTTAAATGGTTCAGCCGCTTATATTGCCCTGCTTCATTGCCTGCACTTTAATCGGCAGCCCGAACAGGTTGATAAAGCCCTGCGAATCCATCTGGTCATATACCTCATCCTCGTCAAAGGTGGCGATCTCCTCGTCATATAGCGAATAAGGGGAGGTCACGGATGAGAGAATCATATTGCCCTTATAGAGCTTAAGCTTAACATCGCCTGTGACATACTGCTGTGTGGAATCGACAAATGATGAAAGCGCTTCGCGCAGGGGGGTAAACCACTGACCGTAGTATACAAGTTCGCTGAATTTGCCCGCCACTGTCTGCTGTTTATAATGCTGGGTGTCCCGGTCAAGTGTGAGGGTTTCCAGCGCTTGGTGGGCTTTGTAAAGGATGGTGCCGCCCGGGGTTTCATATATACCGCGGCTCTTCATGCCGACAAGACGATTTTCAACCATGTCGACTATTCCGATACCGTTAGCCCCCCCAAGCTCATTCAACTTTTCTATCAGCTTGACACCGTCCATTTGAACACCGTCAAGTGCAATCGGAATTCCCTTCTCGAATGACAGGGTTATATAGGTTGCTTTGTCGGGGGCTTTTTCGGGGGATACGCCGAGCTCCAGAATGGCATCATAATCCGGTTCATTTGCCGGATTTTCAAGGTCCAGACCTTCGTGCGACAGGTGCCACAGGTTTTTATCCTTCGAATAATTAGTTTCTCGGTTGATGTTGAGTGGAATGTCATGCGCTTCGGCATAATCTATCTCGTCCTCCCGAGATTTGAGGTCCCATACCCGCCACGGCGCAATTATTTTCATGTTGGGGGCGAACGCTTTTATGGCGAGCTCAAACCGAACCTGATCATTGCCCTTGCCCGTGCAGCCGTGCGCGATTGCATCGGCACCCTCGGCTACCGCAATTTCAACAATACGCTTTGCGATTATAGGGCGGGCAAACGAAGTCCCCAAAAGATATTGATTTTCATACACGGCACCTGCTTTTAGGGTCGGGAAAATGAAATCCTCGACGAATTCCTGCTTGAGGTCCTCGATATAAAGCTTTGAAGCGCCGGTTTTAATCGCCTTTTCATTTAGCCCCGACAGCTCCTTACCCTGACCGACATCTGCCGCTACCGCGATAACCTCACAGCCGGGGTAATTCTCTTTCAACCACGGAATTATGATGGAGGTATCCAGCCCGCCTGAATAAGCCAGCACAATCTTTTTAATCGAATCCATATTATGATCATCCTTTTCTTTAGGTTTTCCTGAATTTACTATATGATGCTCCTATTATAACCATGATATAATTATTTTACAAGTGGTAGAACGCATAATTATACTTTGTTATTTGTTTTTGTAGCAATGACTAATTGAGGCCTTAATATGGTCAAGAATATAGATAATGCTCAACAATATTGACTAATAAGGCTTTGCAATTATACATTGACAATGTATAATTATGCATAGCGTGATATATGCTATCAAAATCCTTATGAGCATTATCTCGGTAGCTGAAAAGCTGTTGAGCAATATTTTAGCCGATACAAAAGGTGCTTGCCCATATTACAACCACAATTATCGCCATGGTATGAGCAAGTATTTGACCATGGGTATTTATTTTCAATGACATTAACCATTCCTGCCGTTTCGGTATTCATTTTACAAAAACCACCGTAGCTCCTGTCGCAGAACCATGCGGTGAGCTGAAGAAAATCAGCCGCCCAGACGTATCATTTCCTCAATACAGCGACGGGCTTTTACAATGGTATCATGGGGCAGCCTTATTTCTTCCCCACCCTGTCCGTTCAGCACCCGCCAAACATCAACAAGGGTTGTAAGCTTCATATTCGGGCATATAAGCTTTTTGAAAAGGGGATAGAAGTTTTTATCGGGGTATTGATATTGCAGGTGCTCTGCAATACTGTTTTCGGTGCCTATGATGAAATCCTTGTTATCGGAATTCTTGGCATAATCCATAATCGCCGAAGTCGAGCCCACAAAATCTGCCTTTTCAACCACCGATGGTACACATTCGGGATGTACCAGCAACAGAGCATTGGGATGTTGCTTTCGCGCGGCTTCCACGTCACGCACTCCCACCGCCGCATGAACAGGGCAGCACCCCTTAAGCAGTTGGATTTCTTTTTCCGGTACCCGGGATTGAATATAAGCACCCAGATTGCTGTCGGGCAGGAATAATATCTTATCATTTACGATCTTTTTTACAATTTTGACCGCGGTTGATGAGGTTACGCATACATCACAGATGGTTTTCAATGCCGCCGTGGTGTTGATGTATGCAACAACCGTATAACCGGGATTGTTTTTTGTAAAATCTTCTACTTTTTCAACACTTATCTGCTCTGCCATGGGACAGCCGGCATAAGGATTTGCCAGCATCACCTGCTTATCCTCGGACAGTATTTTTACCGTTTCTGCCATAAAGCGCACGCCGCACATCATGACGGTTTTTTGGGGAGCTTTTTGCGCCATAACGCTCAGCTGATAGGAATCCCCCGTGAAATCGGCAATTTCTATGATTTCACGCGCCTGATAGCTGTGGGCAAGTATGAACACATCCTTTTCTTTCTTAAGCCTTAATATATCATCCTGCATTTCTTTAATTAACAATTTAAGTCCTTCCTTCCCGAAATAGGGTGGTGATATTGGAATACGCATTTATTCTAATTGATGATGGCACAACTCAATCGGTGGTTGTTGAGGCGATAATGCCGCCGCCTACCACCGTATCCCCGTTGTAGAAGACCGCAGCCTGTCCGGGGGCTGCCAAGGGCTGAGGATTATCAAAACGAACATGTACGCTTTCATCTTTGTTCGGATACAGAACAGCGGGAGCTTCGGGCTGATGATACCTCGTTTTCACCGTTACCGAAAGGGGCTCGCTAGGTTGGCTGATTGAAATCCAGTTTACCTCGCTCACAATCAGACCGGATGAATAAAGTTCATCCTTGCTGCCCAGTGTAACCGTGTTGTCGGCTGCATTTTTGCTTATTACATATCGCGGCTCACCAAAGCCGATACCCAGACCCTTGCGTTGCCCGATGGTGTATCTGTAATGGCCTTTATGGCGGCCTATAACACTACCCTTACTGTCAATAAAATCGCCATGGGGAGCCGAAGCCCCCATAACCCGTTCCAGAAACCCCGCATAATCGCCGTCGGGGACAAAGCATATATCCTGACTGTCGGGTTTGCGGGCATTTACAAGACCGCGCTGCTCCGCCTGCTGCCTGACCTCGTACTTAAGCATCCCGCCCAGAGGGAAAAATGTATGGGCAAGCTCGTCCTGTGTCAGGGCATACAGCACATAGGTCTGATCCTTTGATTTGTCCTTGGCTTTTTTAAGCAGCCAGCGGCCGGATTTATCATCATATTCAATTACGGCATAATGCCCGGTTGCAATGCTGTCCATCCCCAGCAACCGCGCACGCTGCAGAAGCCGCGGGAATTTAATAAACCGATTGCAGTCTATACATGGATTGGGTGTACGCCCTGCGGCATATTCCAAGGCAAACCGCCCCATAACATCTTGCCTGAATTCGGCGGCGTATGAAAACACAACATGGCGAAATCCGATTTTTGCTGCCACCCTGCGGGCATCCTCAACATCTGTCAGAGAACAACAGGTTCGTCCTTCCGAGCAAACGCCGATATCCTCATTTTCATAAAGCTTTAATGTGACACCGACCAGCTCGTGCCCCTGCTCATAAAGCAGAGCAGCCGCAACAGAGCTGTCCACACCTCCGCTCATTGCAACCAGAATTTTAGACATCTTGAAACCCTTTCATACAGCAGTATATTAACGACAAATTCCGCTTGATTATTATACAATAAACAATTCAAAAATGGTAGTTCATTTTTATATACAGGTTATTTACAGGTTATTTATTGTCCGCGTCTGTAAAAACCAGAGTGGAAAGATAGCGTTCGCCTGTATCGGGTAGAATCGCGACAATGGTTTTACCCGCGTTTTCGGGGCGTTTTGCAAGTTGTGCTGCCGCCCATGCCGCAGCACCGGACGATATGCCGACCAAAAGCCCTTCGGTATGAGACAGCTCTCGCACGGTATCAAACGCATTCTGGTTTGTAACACGAATAACTTCGTTATAAATATCGGTATTCAACACTTTAGGAACAAATCCTGCACCGATACCCTGAATTTTGTGAGAGCCGCTTTTTCCTTCGGACAAAACAGCCGAGTCATCAGGCTCAACGGCGACAATTTGAATATTCGGGTTTTGTGATTTTAAATATTCGCCTATACCGGTAATTGTTCCGCCTGTTCCGATACCTGCAACTAATATATCAACCCCGCCGTCGGTGTCATTCCAGATTTCGGGACCGGTTACGGCATGGTGAATTGCGGGATTAGCCGGATTATCAAACTGAGCTGGAATATACGCGTTTGGTATTTCCTCCGCCAGCTCCTCCGCCTTTTTGATTGCGCCTAACATGCCTTTAGCTCCTTCGGTAAGGATCAGCTCGGCACCGTATGCCTTTAACAGGTTGCGTCGCTCCATACTCATGGTGTCGGGCATTGTCAGGATGATCCGGTACCCTTTGGCGGCGGCAACCGAAGCCAGCCCTATTCCGGTGTTTCCGCTGGTCGGCTCAACAATAACCGAACCTTCCTTTAACAACCCTTTTACCTCGGCATCCTCCACCATTGCCTTCGCTATACGGTCTTTAACGCTTCCGGCCGGATTAAAATATTCAAGCTTGCAAAGTAATCTTGCATTCAATTTATGCCTTTTCTCATAATTTTTTAGTTCTAAAAGGGGGGTATTTCCGATGAGCTCGATCAGACTTTTGTATATTCGTGACATGTTAATCGCTCCTCATTTGTAATCATACCGATTTAGTGTGTTTTTAGTATAGTGTATGAAATATAGTATGTCAATAATATAGGTTTTTCATAAGATAGACACCAGATATATTAAAGGCTCTTTTCCTAACTCCGTGAAAGTGGTATAATTATCGCGGTGATGAAAATGCAAGGATTTGAAAATTACGAGAACATGTTTGCACAATCTATAGGGGTAGTAGAACCCTGGAAAATAGAG
>JAQUHC010000044.1 GCA_028683785.1 Oscillospiraceae bacterium | reverse complement strand
TTCTGCGCCCAGACTGTTTACCGAGATATTAATGGTTTCGTTTTTTATATTGACAATCAGAATTACCACCCCTTGTTAACTTTATCCTTGATAGCATAACCCTCTTAGGTTCTTGGGTCAAGCTAAAATATAATATTTTTTTATTATTCTTGACAACAATATTTTATACTGTTACACTTTAAAGCGTAAAAGATTTATACTTGTAACGGAAATAACGCATACACAAGAAAGTCGCGGGTAAATTAACACATTGCCATCGAAAGGTGTGAATTATATATGATCGTAATTCTAAAGCAAAATACCGAAAAAGCCAGAATTGAAACACTGATTAAAAAATTTGAAAATATGGGGCTTTCGTGCCATTACAGCTCCGGAGCACATACAACAATATTAGGTATAATCGGAGATACCACCCGGGTTGACATTGATTTGGTGCGCGCAGATGAAATTGTAGAGGATGTGAAACGCGTTTCCGAGCCATATAAAGCCGTAAACCGCAAATTTCATCCTGATGACACAATTGTGCGTATTCCCGTCAGTAAAGGCAAAGAAGTCTGTATAGGAGGCGGCTTTTTTGGGGTTATTGCGGGGCCGTGCTCGGTAGAATGTGTGGAGCAGATAATATCGATGGCAAAAGAGGTTTACAAAAGCGGTGCCACCCTGCTGAGAGGCGGAGCTTTTAAACCTCGTACCTCTCCCTATTCGTTTCAGGGTCTGCAAGCACAAGGGCTGGAACTACTGCTCACCGCCAAACAAGAAACCGGACTGCCGATTGTTTCGGAAATAATGGATTTATCGCATTTAGAGCTATTCCGTGATGTCGATGTTATACAGGTAGGGGCGCGAAATATGCAGAATTTTACCATGCTAAAAGCACTCGGGCAATGCGGAAAACCCATTTTATTAAAGCGTGGGCTTGCAAATACAATAGAAGAATTTCTAATGAGTGCAGAGTACATTATGGCAGGGGGTAATTCACAAATTATTTTATGTGAACGCGGAATCAGGACCTTTGAAACCTTCACCCGAAACACCTTAGATATTTCGGCGGTGCCGGTTCTTAATCATTTATCGCATTTGCCGGTTGTTGTTGACCCCAGCCACGCTGCCGGAATTCCTTGGCTTATCCAACCGCTGTCCAAAGCCTCTGTTGCAGCAGGAGCGGACGGTCTTATGATTGAAGTGCATAATAAGCCCTCGACCGCTCTCAGCGACGGCGCTCAATCCATTACACCGGCTCAATTTAATTCAACCATGGATGTAATAAAGTCGCAGGTATTATTTGAGGGAAAAAAGTTGTAGTTTTTTACAATTATTTTTGTCTTTCTCTGGCAAGCACCGAATCGAATATTGCGCCCGCCACATCAATCCCGGTACAAGCTGAAATGGCTTGCATATGCGCATTTGAGTTTACCTCACATACCAGAGGTTCTCCCTTATCCCCTATAAGAATATCCACTCCGGCAAACAGTGCCTCCAATATACTGCAGCAACGCACCGCCAGCTCATTTTCTTCTGCCGACGGAATATATTTTTCTGCCTTGCCCCCGTTTCCCACATTTGCACGAAAATCGGTATCAGAGCGACGGCGCATTGCGGCGATCGGTTGACCGTCTACAACATATATCCTGATATCGGTACCCGCGCTTGATCTAATGAACTGCTGACAGATAAACGGACGAGCATCCATTTTATCTGTCAGCAGTTTTAATTTGTTCATATCATGGGCAAGATAAACCTGACCGCCAAGTGAGCCAAAGCATTCCTTTACAACCATGGGAAACCCAAGAAGGGATGCCGCTCTGTTTAAAAAGTATTCGGACGGCTTTTCATCCATATGAAGATAGGTCATGGGAGCAATTATCGTTTTGGGCATGGGAATATCCTCAGCCGCCAGCTTGATATGGGTGGCAGCCTTATCGTCGCAAACCGCCACGGTATCGGCAGAATTATATAATCTTACCCCGATTGTTTCAAGCGCCCTTGCAAGCCGCACATCTTTGTCCCAGAACAAAGCGAAATCCCTGACATCAAAATCCGGGATGCTCAATTTATCACCAAGCTCAACCGCCGTTTCGGTATTGGCAAACGGTATCAGGGTGATGCCTCGCTGCTTGGCGGCATTTTGCAAATGTATTACGGGATTCGGGATGCTGTAAGCATTCCAAAAGCCGTTATAAATTATATAACCCGCCATTCTCATGACTCCATTTCTGATACTAATTTATAAATTAGTATGATAACCGTATTATGTGTAGCTGTTTTCAATTGTGATTACGGTAAAAAGATTCGGGTCGGATTCCTGCACAAGCTGCTCAACCTTTTCGAGTAAATCCCTCTTGTTCTTATATTTAAAAGGGACAACTATATCAAAAATAAGGTTGGTATGAGTTTTCCCAAAAACAACGCGAAAATCATGCAAACTGAGAGTCGAATCAATATCTTCAAGTATGCCGGTGACAAAGGTACGCAGTGCATTTACCCGCTCATCATTTATGTCAACCGGGTCCATGTGTATACATACGGCGGCACTATATTTTTCTGCTATTTCTTTTTCAACTTGGTCAATCAAATCATGGCTATGCACCATTTTGTCTTCGCTGGGCACCTCGGCATGTAATGACACAATGCATTTTCCCGGACCGTAATTATGCACAATAAGGTCGTGCAGACCGATAATTCCTTGGTGTGAAAGAACTGTATTCTTAATATCATTAACAAGCTCGGTCGAGGGGGCTTGACCAAGAAGGAGCGAAACGGTATCCCTTAATATCGAAATGCCCGACCACATAACAAAGACCGCGACCCCCACACCGATATATCCGTCAATATTTATATCGGTGAACCATCCAATCAGAGCGGAAACCAAAACAAAAGTGGTGCAGATGACATCGTTACGGCTGTCCGCCGATGAAGCTCTAAGCGCTTCCGAATCAATTCTCTTTCCTATATTACGATAAAACAATGCTAACCACAGCTTTATTCCGATGGCTAAAACCAGAATAATAACCGTAACCAAGCCAAATTCGGTGTCGGTCGGATTTATTATCTTATTTAATGATGTTCTTACAAGCTCAATTCCGGCAAATAAAATCATGATTGCAATAACCATGGCGGTTATGTATTCCATGCGGCCATGCCCAAAAGGATGCTCCTTGTCGGGCGGGGCTGAAGCCAATCTGAATCCAACCAGTGTAACCACCGACGAGCCTGCATCTGACAGATTATTAAATCCGTCCGCAATAACAGCAACACTAGAGGATAGAAATCCGGCAATAACCTTAACGGTAAACAGAATAAGGTTTGCCGTAATACCCACAATACCGGTAAGACGACCGTATGAATGCCGGGTTATTGCGCTTTTATTCTTATTTAAAAAAATCCTAATCAATAATTCGGTCATACTTTGCCTCTTTTATTATTTTACTTGAATAGATTTTTATTATAATATGGTTATTCATTATAGATTATCATATTTATTTTAAGATGTCTATATTCGGTTGGATTGACAATATCACCGACGGGGTCTAATATTATCATATGGTATTGATAAATTAGGAAGGCAGGGCAGGAAAAAGTGGCTAAAAACTTGCGTCTTGACGAGCTTGCGGTAAAGCAGCTTGGGATATCAAATGAAGAAGCGGTCGGGCTGATAATGTCCGGCAGGATTTTTATCGGAAATCTGCCTGCCGATAAACCGGGAGAGCCGGTTTCTCCGGATACGATTTTAACCCTGCGTGATAAGTCAAAGCGTTATGCAAGCCGCTCGGGTTATAAGCTTGAAAAAGCGTTGCAAGTATTTGATTTGGATGTTTATGGTCTTATAGCATGTGACATCGGTGCCAGTAACGGGGGGTTTACCGATTGTCTTTTACAGCATGGTGCAGCCCATGTTTATTCTGTGGATGTTGCATACGGTATTATGGCGTGGGAACTCAGATGCGATGAGAGGGTGACAGTGCTGGAACGGACAAACGCACGCTCACTTGATTCCCAAAAGCTTGGGGAAAAATGCAATTTGATTACAGCCGATGTTTCATTCATTTCGTTAAAAAAGATTTTCCCTGCAATTGATAAAATCTTAAAGCCCGATGGTTTTTGTGTTTGCCTGATAAAGCCTCAATTTGAAGCATCATCCGCACAGGTGGGGAAAAATGGAACACTTCGCAACCCGGATGACCTGCCTCCTTTACTGGAGTCGATAGCATCCTCAGCCTTTGAAAACAGATTATACTTGAAAGCAGTTACCGTCTCCCCTATCCGCGGAACAAACGGAAATATAGAATACCTTGCCTTGTTTGATAGAAACAACGATAAAACAAGAATTGAATGGACTGATCTAATTAATAAAGTTGTATTAGAAAAGCCTGATCGATAATTTCATAAAAGAAGGGGTTGACGCACAAATCAGCCTTAAAAAACAACAAAAAACAGGTCCGTAGGGGCGGATTCCATATCCGCCCGTTCAACAATAACGATTGCGTGAAAATTGTTTGGCATGATAACATATTGCGGATATGACAACACATTTTTATCGGCTTTTATAATTGAGATTAGTATAAGTTCTCAACAATATACGCTGTTTATGCCGGTGTCTTCTACACAAATGTATAATTTTAGGGCTGACAAACATTTTTCATTGTGCGTCAGCCCCTTCTTTATTATATGCAGTATTTATTCGGAGCGGCTTTCTCTAAGAGTAAGCACCCGTCTCAAATGGAGCTTTACCTGCTGTTCCATCTCCGAATCTCCGATTACCGTGGTGCGACCGGCTGTGTATTCCGAGTCAACCCATTTCTTGATTTTTGCAACGCCATTGCTCCTCTTTTCAACACAGTCGTTGCCTGTGAGCATGTAATATGAATTTATCCAAGCAGCTATCCCCGCCGCGCCCGAATGTGCATCAACAACCACAATGGGCGGTCTTCCCAGAATATCGGTTGTGTTAAATATGTTGTAGATCTCTTCGTCCTTCAATAGTCCGTCGGCGTGAATACCGGCACGGGTAGCATTAAATGCCCGTCCGACAAAAGGAGTGCGGGGAGGAATTTCAAAATTCTGGTCGTTTTCAAAATATTCCGAAATTTCGGTGATTGTCTTTAAATTCATTCCGCCATTATTGCCTTTAAGCTGACAATATTCAATAACCATGGCTTCCAGCGGGGTATTTCCTGTTCTCTCCCCTATTCCCAGCAGTGATGTGTTAACCGAAGCGCAGCCATATAACCAGGCTGTCACTGCATTCGGAACGGCATTATAAAAATCATTATGTCCGTGCCATTCAATCTGCTCAGAGGGTACTCCTGCATAATTGGTAAAGCCGTACATTATCTGCTGAACGCTTCTGGGAAGCACCACCCCCGGTATGAATGAACCAAGTCCAAGGGTATCGCAGGCGCGAATTTTGATTGGAATACCGCTGTCTTTAGATAGCTCCATCAGTTTTTGTGCAAACGGCAGTACAAAGCCGTGAAAATCTGCCCTTGTGATATCTTCAAAATGGCAACGCGGAATAATCCCCTCGTTAAGAGCAGCTTCAATAACTTCTGTATAATTCTTTATCGCCTCGGAGCGTGTCCATTTCATTTTTTTAAAAATATGATAATCGGAGCAGGATACCAATATACCGGTTTCTTTCACTTCCATTGATTTGACAAGCTCAAAATCCTCTTTACGCGCCCTAATCCATGCCGTGATTTGCGGAAAATCATACCCCATTTCACGGCATTTTTCCACTGCTTCTTTGTCTTTGTCGGAATAAAGAAAAAATTCTGTCTGACTGATTATTCCGCTCCCGTTATCCAGCTTATGAAGCAGGGTGAAAATATCACAAATTTCCTTAACCGAATATGGAGAGCGTGCCTGCTGTCCATCTCTAAATGTGGTGTCTGTAATATAGATTTTCTCAGGCAGGTTCATAGGTACGATGCGATGATTGAAAATAAGCTTTGGAATATCATTAAAGGGATACATATTACGAAAAAGATTGGGTTCGGCCACATCTGTAAACTGAAACCCTAACTCCAGTAATCCGGACTTTTCATTCAATTTTGGTTTCATACTCGCCATAATTTTCCTCCAATAACTTGCACTATATTTATATTTGTACCGATTATTATAACTTAAACAGCTTTGCGTTGTCAAACCAACCGATTTATTCTGCCGTAATTAGACTTTATAAGGTAGAAATGATACGAATTCAACAAAAACTGCAGCAATAATTTTAATTGTTTTATTAACAAACTTTTAATAACTTATTGATTTTTTATTAATAATACAATATACTAAGTAGTATAATTTTCCTTAGAATAAATGGGAAAAATAATGGAAAGCAGAAAAATGAGGAGGAACAACATGGAAAAGTTTTTCAAGTTGAAGGAAAACAACACCAACGTCCGGACCGAAGTCATCGCCGGTATTACCACTTTCTTTGCAATGGCGTACATCATTATGGTTAATCCCAACATGCTGTCGCAGGCCGGTACCGACGCCAACCCCTTCCCAAAGGGCGCCATCTTTTTAGCTACAATTATTGCAGCGGTAATCGGCACTCTTATTATGGGGCTGTTAGCTAATGTACCCTATGCACAGGCACCCGGTATGGGTCTTAATGCGTTCTTTGTGTATACCGTTGTCTTTGCACTTGAATTCTCTTGGCAGCAGGCTTTAGCAATGGTGTTTATTTGCGGCGTAGTGAATATTCTTATCACGGTCACCAAAATCCGCAAGCTTATTATTAAAGCAATTCCTGTCAGTTTGCAGCATGCAATCGGCGGAGGTATCGGTATTTTTATTGCCTATATCGGCATAAAAAATGCCGGCTTGATATCCTTTACTTCTGACCCCGGCACATATACTCAGTTGGGTGAAGGCGGAACCGTCATTGCTTCGGGTGCTGCCGTCCCCGGTTTGGTAGATTTTGATAACAAGTTCTTATGGTTGGCGTTGATTGGTATTGCCCTTATAATGATTCTGTTGGTTCTTAAGGTTAAAGGTGCAATCCTTATAAGCATAATCGTTACCGCAATTATCGGTATTCCCCTCGGCATAACCGATGTAAGCTTGAATAACCCCAATGCATTCAGCTTTTCAGAAGCTCTTTCTCAACTGCCGACCACCTTTGGCGCGGCATTCGGTTCGAAAGGTATGGGTTCCCTGTTCAACGATGTTAGCAAACTTCCCCTCGTTCTGTTAACCATCTTCGCATTCAGCCTGTCGGATACATTTGACACAATCGGTACATTTATCGGCACCGGCCGCAAATCCGGTATTTTCAGCGAAGAAGATCAAAAAGCTCTTAAAAGCAGTTCGGGTTTCAAATCAAAAATGGATAAGGCTTTGTTTGCCGACTCGGTTGCTACATCAATAGGTGCTGTTTTCGGCACATCCAATACCACAACTTATGTTGAAAGCGCAGCAGGTATAGGCGCGGGCGGGCGCACAGGCTTAACCAGTGTTGTCACCGCAATACTATTTATTGTCAGTGCTTTCTTTGCACCATTGGTCAGCATTATTCCGGTTCAGGCAACCGCACCCGCACTCATCGCGGTTGGTATCATGATGCTCAGCTCATTTAAGGAAATTGAGTGGGGCGAGCTTGAGGTTGCTATTCCTGCTTTCTTTGCAGGTATCTTTATGGCTATATGCTACAGTATTTCCTATGGTATTGCAGGCGGCTTCATATTCTACTGTATTATAAAAACAATAACGGGCAAGGCCAAGGAAGTACATCCGATTCTTTGGGTTTCAACCGCCCTGTTTATCCTCAACTTTGTGGTACTGGCGATTATTTAGTTTTAATGAATTAACGACAAAGGGGCTGACACACAATGAAATGTGTGTCAGCCCTAAAATCATGCGTTTATGAAGAAAACACCAGCATAATGGGAGTTCATACTTAGGGATTTACGAAATTAGCCTTTTGAACTCTCTCTTTAATACTAATTTAATTTATAAACATAGATAATATCCAAGTCCGTTGTATATCTTCTTATTATACTAAATCCATTCTAAAACATTCCAGAATAGAGCGATGCGTTCCTAATACTAATTTAAATTAAATTAGTATAGGAAGAACGCGCCATGAGCGATAATTATGGAATAGTTATAGTTGGATTTAGTATTACTCAAACTCAAATTGGATTTTTACCCTTAATTTTTCTAATGATAGACATGATCAGCAGAACAAGTGGTAAAATGAACCCCAGCGTAAAGCTAAATAGAGGCCAAACGGTCATATCCCATTTTATCTGATATGATGTATTTGTATATATATTTAAGGAATATACAGCCAACAGCAGCCCAATCGGCAGGACAAGAATTTTATAGTTCTTCATCTTAAGGAGCTGCGCCAGACCGAAAATGCCGGCGTACGCATATGAGAAAGCCGAGATGAAGCTGACACTCATCCAGATCGAGAAAGTTACGGCTTCAATCCTTGAAAAAATGACGAAAATATTGATTTCTTTACTGGTAATAAACATTGGAAAGCGAATGTTTGAGACCAGGTTGCTGCCCATCACAATAACACAGACGGTTACTGTGATTAAGTTTGTGAAGGCGCCCAGGAGATACCCCTTGAATAAAGCCTTTTTGGACTCCTTCACATTTTCAAAGCAGACCGGATACACCATATTTAAGAACACGAGCGGCAATACGCAGCTGGCAATATATAGGATACTGCCTTTCAGAACAGGAGGCACGCCTTTTTCCATGACCGGCAGGAGGTTTTCCGGTTTCATATTCGGTATCAGCATCAGTATGGCGACAATAATGAAAGTAAATAAAAAAGCAAACAGCAGCTCTGTTGTCCTGTACATGGTCTCAACACCGCACCACAGGGCAAATGCCAATACGGCTATAAAAAGGACGTGTATAGGTAATACCGGAAAGTCGGGCACGAATTCAGTGTGAATAAAATCGCCCATATACCAGACAGCCTGATCAGTTAAGACAAGCGCCGATATTATAAAAAGTACGACAACTAATCCCCCGGCCCATTTCCCGAAATAAAGCTTAATGTCTTCTACAAATGTTTTGTCAGGATTCAGCTCCCCAAGCTTGGCATATATCCAGATAAAGAGCATCCCTGTGGCCATACCGAACAGAATGGAAAGCCATACATCAGGCCCCGCTAATTTCGCCATGCTGGATGGGAGCACCAGGGGAGTGGTGCCGAACGAAAAGCCCGACGCCAGAATCATAAGCTGGCGGGGTGACAGTTTTGTTTTTACCATACGATGCAACCATTTATCCTTTCTTCGTCAAGGATTCCATAATGTCCTCAAGCGGGGAGTATATCCATGCAAACAAATCGGAGGGATTACCTATTTCAACTTCCAGCGACTTCAGTATCGACAAAACCACGCCCAGGGCGAGCAAAAGCGAAAAGACACAGAGTTCTTTATACGATTTTGTCCGGAGCAGCTTTGGAATCTCGACAATACTGAGGGTAGCGGCAAAGCCCAATATCAACAGGATAACGATTAAAACCATCCGGATTACTCCTCTTCGTTAATAATTGATTTCAAGTTTTGCCCCATATCCATAATTATCGTATCAACCATAAAGTTAACCTGTAGTTTTGTAAACTCAGTGTCCCAGTCATCCTTCAGCTTGTTCCATACTTTCGGATATGCTCTGTGGATGCTTTCGCCAAAGCCGAAGATATCCGTTTTCAATTCATTCTGAGCTTTGCCGAGCGTTTTTTTGCATATACCAATTATTTTTTTGTTTGTAATGCTGTTTAGCTTATTCAGTTTTTTTTGATCCGTGAAATCGACATCTCCTGCTACTGTTGTGATCGACATTTCAGCCGATAGTATTACGTTTACGACAGGCTTACCGTCCGATAGGGATACCTTGATTTTTGTCTTCCAAAATTTGATAGCAAGAGATACATGGGTGTTTTCATCATAATCGACAGAAGCCGCTGAGTTTTTGACCTTCCCTGTAATACTATTAAGGGCAAGGCTTTCGCTTTCATCCAGCCACCCGATAAGCTTATCGTTGTGAAACGCGCCCAATGCGGTCAGCTTCAATTTTCCGGGGTTACTGTCTTTAAGTTTTTCAATGGTGGCCATATCCTCAGCTTCCTGATAAAGCTCAACTCCGGCCAGCGCAGGACTTTTCCCTTTGGCATTGATATCGTTGATCAGTTCAACTGTTTTTAATGAATTTGTCGGCGCCCACCATATTTTAGAGTTATCTATCGACTCGAATAATTGTATGCCCGATATCGATTGAATCGGCGTCACCGTGCTGAGGATTTGATTTGCCGTCGTCCCTTTAGCGATAATAAAATAAAAATCGCTGCGGAATTCGTTGGTGCGGAACAGATAATCCAGAATTTCTTTGAGCCCGTCTCTGGCGACATCTTCGCCAATGACAACGGATCTGACGTGCTCAAAGTACATCTTTCTGGCTGCCTGCGTCGTGGTGCGCCTTTCGATCTCGCCCAGGTCGTTTCCTTTTTCTGTATATAGGAAAAAAGACGATTCATTGACACTTTTTTTGGAGGCGACTGCCTTGGCATTGAGCGTCTGGTATGTCACCATATACCCGGCTTCGTCCTTGTCTATCCCCAGCGCTGTTACGAGGCTGATAGTATTCAGCTCTCTGACCGAACAGGAGCTCAAAAGCGGGAATAAAAGCAGTATTAAGAGAACAAACAGAGCTTTTGCTTTCAACTAAATCACCTGAATTCAGACTGTTTTTTTTGCTTGTCAGTAACAATATCCTTATCACTGACCCGTGGGGAGGTATCGGCACTGATCCCTTCCGGCCTGGCCATGCTTTTCCACAAAGGGAATCTCAGAATCGTGTCTTTTACGGCAGTTTTTCCTTTCGGAGCAAACGGCGACATATATGGGACACCAATCGATTTCAGTCTGCATAATTCTAAAAGCAAAGCGAGCGTCCCCATAAAAATACCAAATAATCCGAACACTCTGGCAAGGAAAATCATAATAAACCTTACTATCCTGGCGGAATTTGCCATACCGTAATTTGGTATGGCAAAGCTTGAGATCGCGGTAATTGAGACGATGATAACAATCACGGCGGATATAATGCCCGCTTCCACTGCGGCCTGGCCTAAAACAAGCGCGCCTACGATAGAGATTGCCGGGCCGATGATCCTTGGCATTCGAATACCGGCTTCCCTCAGGATTTCAAATACGACTTCCATCAAAAGCACTTCGACGGTCGTTGGAAACGGGACACCCTCACGCTGCGCGAGCATACTGATCAGCAGCGGGGTCGGTATCATTTCCTGATGGAAGGAAGCTAACGTAATATATATGGATGGCACAAACATTGATAAGGCAAGCGCCACATACCTGAATAAGCGTACAAATGTCGAAATATGAAACTGATGATAATAATCTTCGCTTGCTTGAAAAAATTCGGCAAAAAGAGCGGGAGCAGTCAGGACAAATGGCGTGCCGTCGACTAAAATCGCTACTTTCCCTTCAAGCAGGCATGCCGCGACCGAATCGGGCTTTTCGGAGTTCAGAAAAGTTGGAAATATTGAATATTTGTTGTCTTTAATCAACTCTTCAATATATCCGCTCTCAAGTATGCCATCTATCTGGATTGCATTTATACGCCTTCTGATTTCATCAATAATCTCCTGTTTCGCGAGGCCGTTGATATACATCAGAGTGACTTTTGTTTTTGTCCGGTTCCCAACGGTCAGGTTTTCTGATTTTAGCGCCTTATCCTTTATCCGTTTCCTGATAAGAGAAATATTGATCCCGAGCTTTTCCGTGAAACCTTCCTTAGGCCCCCTGACGATGCTTTGAGATGTTGGCTCCTCAACAGATCTTCCTTCTGGCGAATAAGCATCAATGGAGAGAAATATGCTATGTCCGTCTATGAGAAATACGAGTTGACCAGACAGCAACCCATCCAGTACTTTCTCAAGTCTTGACTCCTGTGAAACTCTCCTGAAGCTGGAGAACTGATTGATGAGCAGATTAAAAAATGCTTTCGGATTATTAGTTCCCATTCTTTCGGCGGATACAAGAATTTTGCCTAATTCCGTGGAATAATCGCTGAGTATTTGGTTACTGATTAGATTGTCGATATAGACGCAAGCAAATCGTATGCCATGGTCAGGATGACTCGTCGATAAATTGATGATCAGATCTCCAGAACCGATCTCTGTTTTGATATTGTTTATATTAACATCTAAATTATCGCTTATACGATTTCTATCCCAGGAATCCTCTGTTTTAGAAGGCTCATAAGTAGATTCGGGCTTTTTTTTCCATAACTTACGATGCAGAAATCTCATTTTAGTTTCACCCTTTTTTGACGATACACTATTAATATGTTCAATATTTTGGTTTTCATTCGTTCAGTAGGCAATATAATACTAATCTCAAATAAAAGCGACGATAAAATTATCGTTCAGAACGCGTTCTTCCTAAAGAACGCATCACTCCATTTTATCGGCTTTTATAATTGAGATTAGTATAACTATTAGAAAAGCAAATACAGGAGCATTTCACCCGCTTTAAAGTAATCGCAGTGCTATCCGAGGAGAATATTGCTTATATTAAGGAAAATCTCGAATAAGTCATAACAAATTAATAAACCCCGTTACCACACCCACACCGGGAATGGTAGCGAGGTCTTTTTCGCTCTAAACGTCGATATTTTTCCGGGATTAAAGATCCCTAAGACTTACCCTCTAAAGGGCGTAAATTGTTGAAAACCGGCGCGCACACCGGTTCGCCACTACGATTTCGCAGCAACTTTCCATAAAAAACGAGAAAGATGCAAGTGTTGTTCGTTTTTAAAGCGTAGGGAACGGTCTTGACCGTTCCTGCATTATATATTTTATGCCTATCAAGGGTAATTTGCCTGCCAAATCGATTTATGGTGTAATTATCTTTGTGTATTATTTCAGATACCGGTATGAAAGTATATCCCTTTTGCTTTAACTGTTTAATAATATCCGGTAAAACATCGGGCGTATTTTCCCCATCAGCGTTAAGCCGTATAATCGAGCCTGATGCCGCCTGGGACACCACCCTTTTTACGATGGCATCGGTATCAAATCCTTTTATATCAAGGCTGTCAACATCCCAGCCTATCGGATAAATCTCCAACAAAGCAAGGGATTCCAGAAGATTGTCATCGTATTCACCGTCGGGAGGGCGAAATAATATTGGGCGCTTTCCGGTAATGGCTTGGATTTTATCCGAGCCCGCATTTATGTGATATATTACATCGTTTTCGAAAAGCGAGGTCATACCGACGGATTTATCAGATGCATTCATAATTTCCTGACCGGAGTCGGCAAGCTTTTTGATCGAGCTAAAGCAACGTTCTGCCCATTCCCCCGTAACGAAAAAAGTGGATTTTATACTATGTTGTTTCAGTGTTCTCAATATCGGTTCAATCTGCTCGTCTCCCCTTGATGTATCAAAGGTTAAGCTTAAAACATTATCCGATCTGTCGGTGCAGCATATGGGCTTATTCATATCAGGATTCTTAATTACCGATGTAAATACCGCCGGAATTGAAGATATAAGGGCTACCGCTATAAACGCAACAGCAAAAACCAAAGCCATCAAAATAATAGCCTGTCTTCTGTTAATCACACGATAAACGCCACGTTTCATAGACTGCCCTCTTCCCTATTTTATACTAAATCCATTCTAAAACATTCCAGAATAGAGCGATGCGTTCCTAATACTAATTTAAATTAAATTAGTATAGGAAGAACGCGCCATGA
>JAQUHC010000043.1 GCA_028683785.1 Oscillospiraceae bacterium | reverse complement strand
GTACCAGAGATGATGTCTTACATGGTCAGGAAGGTAACGATTTTCTGTATGGTGAAGACGGCGATGATATTTTATATGGTGGGAACGGAAATGATCAATTGATAGATTATGAAGGTAATAATTCGTTATTTGGCGGAGACGGTGATGATGTTTTGGATGTTACGGGTTCTGCCGGACATAATTACCTGGAAGGTGAAGGCGGCTCTGATCAGATATATGGAGGCATCGGAAATTCATCTATATACGGCGGGGATGGAAATGACTTGTTGGATGCCAGTTTATCACTTGGCAATAATACTTTAAGCGGAGAAAATGGTGACGATACAATATACGGTGGTTCCGGCAATGATGTTCTTTATTCAGGAGCCGGAGATGATACGTTATACGGTGGCGCAGGAAATGACGAACTTTATTCAGGTAACGGTAATGATGTGCTGTATGGCGGGGATGGAGACGATGCTCTTATTGTAGGTAACACATGCGGGAATACAATCTTAGACGGCGGAGATGGAGACGATGACTTTTATGCTATATCAACCGTTGGTTACATTGAATTTTATGGCGGCAATGGAAATGACGTAATAAACGCCGGTATTGGTGATCAAAGACTTTATGGCGGTAGTGGTGACGACATAATGTTTGCAGGATCCGGCAATCAGTATTTGTATGGCGACAGTGGTAACGATAATATGTTTGCTTCTGACGGAGTCCAACTGCTGGACGGCGGAGATGACGATGACGAAATTCATGCAGACGGTACAACAGGTAACAGTACGTTTATCGGGGGAGCCGGAAACGATTATATTATGGGGGGAGCCGGAACCCAAACAATAGACGGCGGTACCGGAAATGATGAGTTATGGGCCGGCTATGGATTGCAGAATATCATAGGCGGAGAAGGTAACGATACAATACATTCGTATGACAATTATAATAAGCATACGATTGATGGTGGAGACGGAGATGATTTGATATATGTTAGCAATGGATATATAAACGGCGGGAATGGTTTTGATACAATACATTTATATAGTTCCGGTACTGTTAATGGCGGTAGCGGAAATGATACAATAACATTATATTCTGCAGGAATGGTTGATGGCGGCGATGGTGATGATATTATTATTTCGTCAGGTGGCTTTGGGGGGAAAGTTGATGGCGGAAATGGTAATGATTCAATCACAGCCTATGCTGCAACAGATCAATCTCTAGCAATCTGCGGTGGCTCAGATGATGATGTAATAGAATTATATGGTGATGGCTTTAGTGTTGAGGGTGGAGACGGTAATGATGTCATACGTGAATGCTGGGCAAGCCATGATTCAAATATTTTGGAGGGCGGGGCTGGCGACGACATCATTTTTACTTTTAGCGGTTCATCTATGGACGGTGGTACAGGCAATGATACCCTGAACGGCAGCATAGGTGAAGATGCTTACATATTTAACCTCGGTTATGGAGCAGATACGATTATCGACTATGATGAAACTGCCGGAAATATTGACTCCATCTGGTTCGGTGAGGGGATATTGCCGTCTGATATTAAAATTACACGTGTAAATAATGATATGTGTATTACAATAATCGGACAAACTGATACCCTGACCATTAAAAATTATTATGATTATTGGGATTTTGATTTGGATTATGCAATTGAACAGTTTCAATTTGAAGATGGTACTGTTTGGGATCAGACTTACATCAATGCTCAAACTATATATATTTATGGAAGTGATACCGCAGATGAAATATATGGTGTTTGGGAAAATAACCATATCGTTTATGCCGGCGCAGATGACGATGAAATTTTCTTAGGTGACGGGTTAAACATTGTCTATGGAGAAGCTGGGGATGACATAATCTGTACCTATGCGGGAAATGATCAGCTGTATGGCGGAGACGGCGATGATTATTTAGATGCCAATTGTGGAGATGATTATTTAGATGGCGGAACGGGTAATGATACATATATTTTCGAACATGGATATGGCACAGATACCATAATTGATCAGGATAATTCATCCGATAATATTGACACCATTGAATTTGGCTACGATATCATTCCCGAGGACATAATAATCAGCCGGGCCGGACAAAATATGGAGATTACTATTGCAGGTCAAACAGACAAACTTATCATTCAGTCCTATTATGAAAGCGATTCTTATAAGGTCGAGCGATTCGTTTTCAGGGATGGTACAATATGGGATTCAAATGCAATCAGTCAGCAGCCTGTTCATATAGCAGGGACAGAAGCTTCTGAAACGATTACCGGTGACTACGATGCTCCTTACAATGAAATACTTGATGGCAAGGGCGGCAATGACACCCTCAAGGGTTACATGGGTAACGATACCTACATCTTTGGCATCGGATACGGTGTTGACACAATTAAAGATGAAGATATAACCGCCGGAAATATTGATACTATACGGTTCGGAGATGGCATAGATCCATCAGATATTACAATTAACCGTGTTGGAAGCAATATGGAGATTACCGTTGCGGGACAAACGGACAAGCTGATTATTCAATCGTTCTTCTCATATGAGGATAACTCGTTTAAAATTGAACGGTTCGAGTTCAGTGACAGTACAGTATGGGATGCCGAAACAATCAGAATGCAGCCAATTTACAGAACAGGAACAGCCGGTTCTGAAAGAATTTCCGGTAATGACAGCAACGTATATAATGAAATTTTCGACGGAAAAGGCGGAGACGATATCCTTAAGGGCAGTACCGGCAACGATACTTATATATTCAATCTGGGGTATGGCACCAATACAATTTATGATATTGACGCAACTACCGGCAATATTGATACCATAAGGTTTGGTGAAGGCATCTCCGCTGCCGACATACGGATTAATCAGGTCGGCAGCGATATGGAGATAACGATAAACGGACAATCAGATAAACTCATAATCGATGATTACTTTTATAATGATTCCTATAAGGTGGAAAGATTCGAGTTCAGCGACGGAACGGTATGGGATGCGAATACAATCAAACAGCAGTCTGTATATGTGACGGGAACCGGCAGCGGTGAGACACTTGTCGGTAATGATGACACGCCTTACAATGAAATACTTGACGGCAAGGGCGGCAATGACACCCTCAAGGGTTACATGGGTAACGACACCTACATTTTTGGTATCGGATACGGTGTTGACACAATTAAAGATGAAGATATAACCGCCGGGAATATTGATACAATACGGTTCGGAGAGGGAATAGACGCTTCCGACATTACCATTAACCGTGTTGGCAGCAATATGGAGATTACCGTTGCGGGACAAACGGACAAGCTGATTATCCAATCCTTTTTCTCATATGGGGATAACTCGTTTAAGATTGAACGGTTCGAGTTCAGTGACAGTACAGTATGGGATGCCGAAGCCATCAGAATGCAGCCAATATACAGAACAGGAACAGCCGGTTCTGAAACAATTTCCGGTAATGACAGCAATGTATATAATGAAATTTTCGACGGAAAAGGCGGAGACGACGTTCTGAAAGGCAGCACCGGAAATGACACATATATTTTTGGCGTCGGATACGGTTCTGACAGAATATATGACATTGACTCTACGCTCGGGAATACGGATAAGATTGAATATGCAGATTCTGCATTAAGTCTCATATTTAGCAGAACCTATGATGATCTGGTTATATCGAATGCGGAGACAAACGATATATTAACCGTAAAAGCGTGGTATTCCGGATCATTAAATCAGGTGGAAGAAATCCATGACAATACGGGTTTAGTAATTCTCAACACACAGATCGAACAGCTGATTCAGGAAATGGCAGCATTCGAACAGCAAAACAATATTTCCTGGAGTGATGCTGTTGAACAATGTCCAAATGATGTACAAAGCATTCTCTCACAATTCTGGGTTGCTTCGTAAATAAACGAATATATATACCCACCTGCATCTTCAAAATGCAGGTGGGTCAAATTCGTGTAATGCCGATTAGTATATATGGTATAAAACTGTCAATAGCTTAAAGCAGGGAGTATAAAATTAATGAAAGATATTGTGGAAAGACCTGTTTCTGAAGAAAATCCTACATGTGAACAGAGATCTGAGGGTTTAACTCACTCTAAAACAGATACAGGCTTATACTGCCTGATATCAATTGCAAGGTTTCATGGAATTAGCGTTGACTTGGAGCAGGTTAAGCATACTTATGCGGTTGGTTCAACAGCAGTAAGCGAAATTGAGCTTATAAAAATTGCAAAAGATATCGGGTTTAAAATTAAAGCCGTAAACCTTAATATTGAAGCACTAAGGAAAATGACATTACCTGCAATTGGTTATATTCCGGAAGAAGGATATATAATAATTGCAAAAATTGAGGGTGAAAAAATTCTTGTATTAAAGCTATCGCATAACAATCCAATGGTTATAAATCAAGTCGAATTTGAAAAAATATGGGACGGAAGAACCTTACTGTTGACTCCGAGAATACAAAAAACAGAGGGGACGCAACCTTTTGGGATAAAGTGGTTCATTCCTTCCATCATTAAATATAAAAAACAGATTGCCGAGATTCTGGTTTCATCTTTCACCCTGCAGATATTAGGTCTTTTTTCGCCCATTGTAATACAAGTGGTTATCGATAAAGTTTTGGTGCATCAATCTTTTTCCACATTAAATGTCATGGCATTCGGATTAATAATGGTCATTATTTTTGAAACATTAATGGCATTAGCAAAAAACTATATATTTACCCATACCACTAATAGAATTGACATTCTTTTGGGCTCTCGTTTGTTCAAACATTTATTTTCCCTTCCGCTTAATTATTTTGAATCCAGAAGAATTGGAGATACGGTCGCCAGAGTGCGTGAGCTTGAAAATATCAGGAGATTTCTGACAGGATCACCCCTTACATCACTATTAGACGTTTTCTTTATAATTGTTTATATAGCAGTCATGTTATTTTATAGTTTTTCCCTTACAGGTATTGTGTTGATCTCGTTGCCGATTTTTGCAATATTGTCAGCCATTGTTACGCCTCTATATCGAAAACGGTTGGATGATAAATTTAACACAGGTGCCGAGCAACAATCGTTTCTGGTAGAGACTGTATCCGGTGTTCAAACCATTAAATCTTTTGCGCTGGAGCCCCAAGTACAAAAGAAATGGGAAGGATTGTTGGCAAATTACATCAAAGCAAGTTTCAAAACTGCGATACTTGCCGGTAATTCAAGCGCTATTGGACAAATGATACAAAAGGTTTTTGACATAGCTGTTCTTTGGCTCGGTGCTCATCTGGTCATATCCGGGAAATTGTCTGTTGGTCAGTTTGTAGCTTTTCGTATGTTGGCAAGTCGAGTGAGCACACCGGTTTTACGATTGGTTCAAATGTGGCAGGAATTTCAGCAGACATCAATCTCCGTTAAGAGAGTAGGCGATATTTTTAATACCAAACAGGAATCAGAACTTGGTGCATCAAAAACGAGGTTGCCATCAATTATCGGTTCAATAGAATTCGATAAAGTCTGGTTTCGTTATAGAATAGACGGGTCTGATGTCATTAAAGATTTGTCATTTAAAATCAAACCCGGTACGATAATCGGACTTGTGGGCAGAAGCGGCTCCGGCAAAAGCACTATTTCAAAGTTAATCCAAAGGCTCTACATCCCTCAGTCGGGTAAAATTATGATTGACGGCGTTGATTTGGCGCTTGCTGATCCTTCATGGTTAAGACGTCAGGTGGGAGTAGTTTTGCAGGAAAGTTTTCTATTTAATGCCTCAGTGCGGGAAAACATAAGTATACATAAACCTTCTGCAAACATGAACGAAATTATGAATGTAGCGCAGGTTGCGGGTGCGCATGATTTTATTCTGGAGCTCCCCGAAGGCTACGACACGATGATTGGCGAAAAAGGCGTTGGTTTGTCAGGAGGGCAAAAGCAGCGTATTGCAATTGCCAGAGCACTATTATCCAATCCAAAAATCCTAATATTTGATGAAGCGACATCAGCCCTTGATTATGAATCGGAAAGTATAATCCAAAAAAATCTTAAACAGATATGTAAAAATAGGACCGTAATCATTATTGCGCATAGGCTTTCAACATTGAGAAGTGCTAGAAAAATTATGGTTATCGATAAAGGTAAGATTGTAGAATACGGCAGTCATGAGGAGCTTATGAATAAACAGGGTCTTTATAATTATTTATATAATCAGCAGGAAAGGAATAATCTATGTTGAAATCGTCAAAAAGGAAAAATGGAAAACTGATATATGAATTTTTACCGGCTGCTCTTGAAATTGAAGAATCTCCTCCATCTCCATTGGGCAAAACAGTTGTTTGTATCATTGTAAGTATTATCATCTTTTTTTTAACATGGGCATGCATCGCAAAGGTGGATGAAGTGGCAGTAACGAGGGGGAATATTATATATGAAAGTGGAACTAAAGTAGTACAGCCTATTTCTGGCGGCATTGTAACCTCAATCCATGTGTCGGAAGGACAGTTGGTTAATAAAGGTGATATTCTGGTGCAATTAGATTCCGCAGAATTTCTGGAACAGCTGGACTTCATCAGTTCGTCAATTCATCTGTTAAACTTTGAAAACGAAATGATTAATAATATTTTATCGGATAAAACAATAGACGACCTTAAAACATATACATCCTCAAGTAAGGATGAGAAAGATCTAATAAACTTCTACATCACAAAAAGCAATAATTATTTTTTAAGTGTTAAATCAATGAAATCCCAGATTAATCAAGTAAACGCAGAATTATCAATTGAGAAATTAAATATGAAAACCTTAATAGACAGCCTAGATACAGCTAATTTTGAATATAAAGACGCGTATAAAGTCTATAGTTCTATCGGACCGGAGGAGCAGACGGTTAATGAATATCGCGGAATAGTGGAACAACTTACCGAGCAACAAAATGATCAAGAAATACTCTTGAAAGAAGGTAAAATCACTCAAGTCGACTATAATAAAACGAAAAGCGAACTGACATATGCCAATTCAATGTATAATGCTTATAAAGTAAAAGCTGATGCAGAGAAAAAGCTAAGCAAAGCAACATATGATAATGCAAACCGACAGCTAAAATCACTAAACAAGCAGATATTAACTCAAAAGTTAAAAATAGAGCAGATTGAAAATAAAATCACCCAGTTGAATATAGACTTAAATTATAATAAGTCCGTTCAGAAAAATGAACTAAATAATAAACAAATTCAAAACAATCGCTCAATATACGACTTATTATCTCAAAAACGAAATATAGAAAATAGTATTAAAAACAACACTCTTACAGCACCCATAAATGGTGAAATAAAAGATGTATGGATAAATACCATAGGTGGTGTAGTGACATCAGCGCAGCCTTTGCTAACTATTGTTCCCAGTGACGATATTATCTTGGCAGAAGTGGTAGTGACCAATAAAGATATTGGTTATATTAAAAAAAATCAGGAAGTATCAATTAAAATGGATACATTCTCATTTCAAAAATATGGTGTTATAGATGGAAAAGTCACTTACATAAGTCCGGATGCCACCAAAGATGAATCCGGAGCGTTGCTATATAAAATCCATATTTCACTTGATAAGAACCAACTTGTAGTGGATGGTTTAACAGCGAAAATATCACCCGGTATGACACTGACTGCCGAGATAAAAACAGGTAAAAAGAGAATCATTGATTTCTTTCTTGAGCCAATAATAAAAGAATTAGATGAAAGCATTAAGGTGAGATAACAAATTAACCTAAATACAGTTTTGTTTTATTAATATCTCGAAAATTACTTGAGCCTTCGAGCCGGTGCGAATAGGAGCACAGCTTTGGGGCTCTATGATTGTTACATGTGAAAATATCGTGTTATGAATATATGAAAATAAAGGTTGCAGCCAAATACCAATTTTAAATAAAAGCCTCCCGTCAATAATAACATTAGTGTAGTATCTGGGCATACATATGAAAGTCCTGAAAGCATTATTCTGATACTAAATCCAACTATAACTATTCCATAATTATCGCTCATGGCGCGTTCTTCCTATACTAATTTAATTTAAATTAGTATAGGAACGCATCGCTCTATTCTGGAATGTTTTAGAATGGATTTAGTATTAAATCAATGTTTGAAGTCCATGACCTCAATGACCAGGTCAAATCAAGGTCAAATCACTGGTCAAATCAATTTCCAAAACCGGACTATTTTATGTTGACAAAACCGATGGCAGGGTGTATAATTCCCTGTAAAGGCAATAACTTTACAGAATGCTGAATCTTGGGGGGGTGGATGCATGGCTAAAAATATGGAGATATCTCTGCTGTTTGATTTTTACGGCGATATGCTGACAGAAAAGCAGAGGAATATGATCGAATTTTATTATAATGACGATCTTTCCCTTGCCGAGATTGCTGAAAACGAGGGTATAACCCGACAAGGTGTTCGCGATTCCATCAAGCGCGCCGAATCACAGCTCCTCGAGATGGAGGATAGGCTGGGGCTTGCCAAAAGATTTTACGAAATGAAAAACGGTTTTGAGTCGATTAAAGTAGCCGCCAAGGATATTCAGGAATTTAACACCCGATACGGCTTTTCAAAAGATATAGAGGTAAGGGCAGATCGCATTCTCGAGGTCTCCCGTCGCCTGAGCGAAATATGATTTCGGTAATTCCCCGCCCAAAGGAGGATAAACGTGGCATTTGAAGGTCTTTCAGAAAAACTATCCGCCGCCTTTAAACGGTTGCGCTCCAAGGGAAAGCTCAATGAATCCGATGTAAAAGAGGCTATGCGCGAGGTACGCCTTGCTCTTTTAGAGGCCGATGTAAACTATAAGGTTGCCAAGGATTTTACCAATTCGGTCACCGAGCGGGCGGTTGGCTCCCAGGTTATGGAGAGCCTGACTCCCGCCCAGATGGTTATAAAAATCGTTAATGAAGAGCTTACCGCACTGATGGGCGGGCAGGCGGCCCGCCTTGCATCAACCAATCGTCCGCCCTGCATAATTATGATGTGCGGATTACAGGGCGCGGGAAAAACCACCCATGCCGCCAAGCTCGGCAAAATGCTTAAGTCTCAAGGTCACAGGCCGCTGCTTGTCGCATGCGATATTTATCGTCCCGCTGCCATTAAACAGCTTCAGATTGTCGGTGAAAAGGCGGGGGTGCCGGTTTTTGAAATGGGTACAACCAATCCGGTTGAGATTGCCAGAAAGGCGGTAGCCCACGCGAAAGACCACGGCAACGATTATGTTATACTCGACACCGCCGGTCGGCTGCATATTGATGAACAGCTGATGGACGAGCTTAAAAAGATAGAAGCTGCTGTAACACCCAACGAAATATTGTTTGTTGTTGATGCCATGACCGGGCAGGATGCGGTGAACGCCGCTGCCGCTTTCAACGAAGCGCTAAGTATTGACGGGGTGGTGCTCACAAAGCTGGATAGTGATACCCGCGGCGGTGCTGCTCTTTCGGTTCGTGCGGTCACGGGAAAACCGATTAAATTTGCGGGTATCGGTGAAAAGCTGGAAGATATTGAGGTTTTTCATCCCGACAGAATGGCATCCCGTATCCTAGGGATGGGAGATATGCTATCCCTTATCGAAAAGGCGGAGCAGCAGCTTGATGAGAAAAAGGCGACCGAACTTGCCCAACGGATGCAGGAAAACAAGTTTGATTTTAACGACATGCTGGACCAGTTTCGTCAAATCAGCAAGATGGGCGACCTGAAGGGTATGCTGTCAATGATACCCGGAATAGGTAAACAGTTAAAGGATATTGAAATAGATGAACGGCAGATTTTAAGAGTGGAAGCAATTATACTCTCGATGACACCGGATGAACGCTCCCATCCCGATCGCATAAACCCCTCGTGCAAACGCCGAATAGCTGCGGGTTGCGGGCTTAGGGTTGAGGATGTAAACAAGCTTATCAAGCAGTATGAATCCATGCGCCAGATGATGAAGCAGATGAAAGGCATGGGTAAAAAGGGCAGACGGGGAATGCCTATGATGCCCCAGATGCCGCCGTTCGGCAGCCCAAGGCGAAGATTTTAAATCAGTATCATATAGATAAAGGTGTTTAATATGTATTCCGCCAACAGGGACCAATCCTTGGCTGGTTGAAGATAAAGTAGATATTTTTGGAGGTAAGCAGATGGCAGTCAAGATTAGGCTTCGCAGAATGGGTGCGAAGAAAAGCCCGTTTTATCGAATTGTTGTTGCCGATTCACGCTATCCGAGAGATGGCCGTTTTATTGAGGAGATTGGTTATTATAATCCCCTTAGTGAGCCGGTAGAAATCAAGGTAGATGCGGAAAAAGCAAAAAAGTGGATCACTAACGGCGCACAACCGACCGACACCGTCAAAGCATTGTTTAAATCAGCGGGAATTGAGTAAGGTTTAAAGCTGATATTTTATGCTGTGATTTTTAATGTACTTGATTGTTTAAGAAGGGGGTCAAAGGCTATGAATGAACTTTTGGTATCCATCGCAAAAGGTCTGGTTGAGAATCCCGAGGAAGTCGTTGTAGAGCAGGATGAGCCGACCGAGGACGGCACCATTGTGTTCCACCTTCATGTCGCACCTGACGACATGGGGCGAGTAATCGGCAAACAGGGACGTATTGCCAAAGCAATCCGCACTGTTATGCGTGCTGCCGCAACCCGTCGAGAAACTCGGGTAGCCGTGGAAATAGATTGATACTATTTTCTCGGAGAAAAAGCTGTCGCAACTATCTCTGCGATGGCTTTTTTGGTGTTTGAATATGCAATGATTGTGATAAAGAAAGGGTCATATGTATGGAAAAGGCAGAGACTCGATATGTGGCGGATTCCAGAACCCAGCAGGTACAAATTGTTTTACCCCAACATGCCAATGCTCATAAGAGGCTTTTTGGCGGGGTGCTTATGCAGTGGATTGATGTAACTGCAGCCGTAACTGCCAGACGGCACTCCTGTTGTGAGGTGACAACCGCATGTATTGATATGCTTGAATTTGTTGCCCCCGCCTATGTTGGGAGTACGGTGCTGCTGGAGGGTTGCATAACCCATGTGGGAACCACCTCAATGGAGGTTAGGGTTGACACATATGCAGAATCACTTGACGGTAATCGCGAACGGGTTAACCGCGCATATCTGGTTCTGGTAGCTTTGGATGAACAGAGCAACCCTGTTCCGGTACCTGGGCTGACACTTGTAACCGAGGAGGAGCAGGAGGAATGGAAAGCAGGCGTAAAACGGCGCGCGCTCAGAAAAGAGCGTCGGGCGGCGCGGTATTAATTATTCTGTTTTATTATAAATATTTTATCAAAATGGCTTAAAGCACGACCTCAAAGGCAAATTAGGGTTGTCTTTCCTTCCGTTCGGGTGTATAATTTAAGTTACATTATCGGTTATAATACATTAGATAAAATATGCTTTATGTGTTATAATTAATAAAAGACACAGCATTGGAAATATTACAGGATACAGAACATAAAGGAGGTGCATGAATGGCGGGCGACCTGCATTGTCACACGAAAATATCGGACGGCTCTGTTGGAATAGAAGAACTTATTTCCATGGCAAAACGCCGTAGACTTTCCGCCATTTCTGTGACCGACCACGATTCTACCGCAGGGGCTACCCGGGCGGTTATTATAGGTAAACGACAGCAAGTTAATGTTATTCACGGGGTAGAGTTTTCAACAAAGGATTCCCAAAGAGGAAACAAAGTCCATCTTCTCTGCTATGATTGCGAAATTGTGGACAGGTTGGAGGGATTATGCAGACGGGTGGGAGAGAGCAGAAAAAAGTCTTCATTGGCAATGGTTCGAAAGGTTATGCGATACTATCCCATAGCGCCCGAAATGATTGTTAAATGTGCTACGGGGAGTACGAATATATACAAGCAGCACATTATGCACGCACTTATGGATGCGGGGTATGCCGATTCAATTCACGGAGATATTTATGATCAGCTATTTGCTCCCGGGCATGGCTCGGCATTAATCGAGACCGAATACCCAGATTTTCATGAGGTGCTTGAGCTTATTCATAGTTCGGGCGGTATTGCGGTTTTAGCTCATCCCGTGTTATATGAAAGCGAACAATCACTTGAAGAGCTTGTTTCAATCGGACTGGACGGTGTCGAGGTTTGGCATCCCGCTCATTCTGATGAGGACATACAAAGGCTTTCAGAATTTGCAAAACAAAATGATCTTTTAATGACAGGCGGTTCGGATTTCCATGGGATGTACAGCTCTCCGGCGCGGCCTATCGGAAGCTGCACAATGCCAGATGAAGCTGTTCAAGCTCTGACCTCATATAAAGACCGCCGCAAAAAATAATGCGCCGGAATGTGCCAAGTCAATTCAGGATTGGTGGGAGTGTTATGATAACCGACGATGGTGATATGAAAATTGCAGGTGATGATTTCGTTCAGGCACAGGAGTCGGATGACAGTGAGGCTACCGCCAAGCTGTTAAACGAGGAGAAGGCTAACGGTAATCTCAGTCGAGCCCGCCGTTTAGGCGCGATTTTGGCGGAAGATGTCGCTGCGGTCGAAGGAGATTGTCCGGCGGATGTTACGCAATATATGACCCAAAAGCGCATTTTGATGGCTTTTGCGGTTGAAGTCGGGCTTGAAACATACCTGCCCAATTCGCTTTTATCTCAAACCGCCCAGAACATATTTTATGAGACCATGCGCAACACAGCCCCCGCATTTTTTGAGGATTTGCAAGGCTCCGGAGCATTCTCATTTTATTTTCTTTGTGTGCGAGACGGAAGAAATGTTGAACGCTGTGTAGGAGAAACCTTTGCAACTCTTTGTTCAAGACCGGGTGATAAGAAGCTTTCGAAACAGGGCGAGGACTTATACATTCATTGTAATGAGCAGGTCAAGTCATTTGCTCAAAGTATGGAATTCGTTCGGTAATCGCATAAAAAATGCCCTCGGATTCGAGGGCATAATTGTAATTATACTAAATCCAACTATAACTATTCCATAATTATCGCTCATGGCGCGTTCTTGCCCGCAAGAACGCATCGCTCTATTCTGGAATGTTTTAAAATGGATTTAGTATTAGGAGTTGCTTTCAGTTAAGCGGCTCTTTATCTTTTTTCGGGTTCTTTTTCGTTCATATAATTCTGCTGCCGCCCGTTCGATGCTTTCTAAAAACTCATTCTGTGTATCCTTGTCAAGATATCTGTAGGCAATAAGCAACTTTTGTTCAGACTCGCGGAGAGACCAATCATTTATTACTTTTTTTATTGTTGGGGTATAGGAACTTGAAGAGTCATCATTTAATTATGGAGATGTAGGCTCGGCATCAAGCAGATAGTCGGTGGTGACATTAAACAGATGGGCCAGGCGAACAACAGTATCAAAATCGGGAAAGGTTTTACCCGTTTCATAATATGCATAGGTAGACCGAACTATATTGAGCTTTTTCGCTATTTGCTCCTGGGTCATATCAAGCTGTTTTCGCAATTTGCGTAAACGATCTCCGAAAGTCATTTTTTTACGCCTCCTTTTTCAAATCGGTGTATAATATTTCGGGCATAATGAATATTTGATGTACCAAAAGGTCACGAGATGTGTCATACAATTTTCTTAGATACATTATATCAGATAAAGGCATACAATATTCTAATTAAATATGACATATTTGTGGATAAAATATTAAGTTAATGTATAAAAATATGAAGATATACCCAAATTAGTAGTATAAATTACAGAATTTCTAATATAAAAAAGAACATATGTATTATCTCAAATCATTAACAAAAGTGCAACATATATTTTCAATAAATATTATATGAAGAAATGTATGTTATCTCTAATACTTGTACCTTTAATTACCAAGAAGAAAAGCCGTGAAAAAAGGTGTTGACAAAAGGGATATGTGATGGTATTATAGCTAAGCGCTCTTGGGACCGGCAAGAAAAAAGCGGTCGAAAAAGAGGGTATGAGCCGACCAAAAAGCATTAGATACTGGGTTTTGG
>JAQUHC010000001.1 GCA_028683785.1 Oscillospiraceae bacterium | reverse complement strand
CCTTTGGAGTCTTGCGGAGCTTAAGCCCGAATGCCATGTTTTCGAACACTGTCATGTGAGGATACAGAGCATAGTTCTGGAACACCATGGCTATATCTCTATCCTTGGGAGCAACATCATTGACCATCTTATCGCCGATGTACAGTTCCCCATCCGTAATTTCTTCCAGACCGGCAATCATACGGAGTGTTGTCGATTTTCCGCAACCTGAAGGGCCGACCAGGATTATAAACTCTTTATCCTTGATATCGAGATTAAAATCCGATACCGCCACAACACCGCCCGGATACTTCTTGTGAATTTTCTTCAGTGATAAACTTGCCATTTAGAAAACCTCCCAAATTTGCGTAAGTAATAATTTTTTCAAATACAACTTTCTTATATAATAACACAATTAGCATTATTACGCTATTTATAATATAACAGATTTTTTGCTAATTAGCCATGCTTTTTATAAACAAAGATTGTATGACTACTTTATATAATATATCCAATGACAAAATCAACAAAAACTCCGGCATGCGAATGCATAATTTTTCTCATCATCCGAAATTGCCCTTTAAGATCATTCTTTTAAAAAAATATCTATTTCAACAGTCGGATTATCCATAAACTCAATATCCTTCAGTTCTGCGGGGCGGCAGAATGTTCCATCCTTGAGGCTTGTCCCTTTAAAAAGCTCTGGTTTCATCTTCCCTGCGATATTTTTATCAAATCTGCCCGCCGAAAACAGCCCCTGTCTTTTGAAATCATCCGGTATGAGATTGATAATAGTTTTATTATCGGGGGCTCTTGAAGCACTGACCACTCCGGCGGGCTTGTTCATAATAATATGCTGGATTTCTATGATTTAGGATTGGCTTTTGTATTTGATTTTTGACCTGTTTTATGTTGTATCAATCCGTGCATAAATCCATCCAATGCCGTCGAATGAATATCTCCTCCGACAATCTTATTCTTATAAATATACAAGTTTGCCAAAACCTCTCCCTGATCCGGTATGTTCAGTACGCGGTAGGTCCAGTTCTTTAACCTCTTGCCGTGATAAACGGAGAGATCCATACCCGCTTCCTTTTGGATATTGTTATAGCGCTCAAACACCTCGTCAAACTCGTCCGGAATAAGCACTTCCTTGACCACAGGATTTTGGGTATCGATTTCATACCCCAGAGCTTTCAGAAATGCAACCCTTTCATCGTTGCTGCTTCCCTGAACCGGCTTATAGGTTTCCGCCGATGTTTTTCCGAGCGGCCAAATTATGGCGACAATTAAAACGGCAATAAGCATAATTGCGCATAAAATCATGGAAATTATCTGCCGTTTAGAAGCCTTGAATGAATATACAAACATATTCTAACTCCCCCGTATTTGTTAATAGTAATTTATATGACAAACATCATATTAATATGAGGAGGGAGATAGAAAATACAATATTAAATCAAACGATCCCTGCGTCGGGATAGCCCCCGAACGCAGGGATTAAGCGGTTAATTATTGTTCCAGTGAGCGCTCGAGCCAGACAGAGCCAAAATCCATTGCATTATAAAGACCTCTTTTTTCGGTCTTTTTAGAAATTCTGTCTTTCATGCGAAGATCGGGGTCGGTCGACATCAGTTGAATCTGAACCTTATCTGCAACGGTCAAGTCCCCCACCTTTTTGGTGGTAAGAATTTGAATCATAACAACAAATTCTTCGAACATATTACCATAATATAAAACATTTCCCGAACGTACCAGCGGTCTTCCTTTATACATCAAAAATTTATTTTTACCGCCGCTTTTTTTCTCGCTTTTTTCGGCCGCCATTGCCATTCCTCCTCGGATTGCCTTTCTTTCGTATTAACAGGGCAGTTCCATTAAAATAAGTTATTGTATAACCAATCCATGAAAAGAGCTGCCGACACTACCAATAAATCGTCAAAAGCTCCCAGTATAACTAATCATTGAGATATGATTGAACCAGGGCACGCAGTAATTCATCGCGGTCCAGTCGTCGTATGAGGCTGCGGGCGTTGTTATGCGTTGTGATGTAGGTTGGGTCTTCCGACAATAAATACCCAACAAGTTGGTTTATCGGATTATATCCCTTTTCTCTGAGGGCATCGTAAACCGTTGTCAGTATCTGCTTCATTTCCTGTTCCTTTTCATCCCCGATGGAAAAGGTCATGGTTCTGTCCAGCATTGTTACGCCTCCGCTTCTCTTGCCGGTTAATAATACTAATTTGATTTGTAAACATAGATAATACCTAAGCCTATTATATAACTTATATAAAGATATTTCTATATATTAATATTAAATCAGTATATGCCTTAACTTCCTTCAGAATTAAAATGTATAAATACATTATACTGTACTTATACAAATTTTTCAAGAGGCTTATGACCTCAAAACGCATCCTTTTTCCTTTAAATTCTTAATCATCTTGCTCAAAGAGGCATCAACATCTTCATCTTTAAGGGTTGCCTCTGGATTTCGGAACACCAGACGGTATGCAACGCTCTTTTGTCCATCGGCAATTTGTGCCCCCTGATAAACATCGAACAGCCAAATATCCTCCAGATTTTTTCCGGCGGATGAACGAATGGTCTTCTCGATTTCCGCAACCGGTAGCTCCTTATCGCAGGTCAGGGCAAGGTCGCGCTCGATAGCCGGAAAACGCGGCAGAGGTTTATATAGTACAGCTTCAACCGGAGCATCAATAAGCTTATCCATTCTGATTTCGGCAATATAGGCACGGGTGTCTATGCCAAAGCGTTCTGCTGTATCAGGGTGTATTTCACCAAAAACCGCAACCGGAAAGCCGTTCGACATTGCCGATGCCTGACGACCGGGGTGCAGATAAGGTTGATTATCCCTGTCATATTCGGCCGATATCCCAAAGCA
Source organism: Oscillospiraceae bacterium (assembly GCA_028683785.1). Taxonomy (GTDB): domain Bacteria; phylum Bacillota; class Clostridia; order Oscillospirales; family Acutalibacteraceae; genus Avimonas. Next base: position 49,663 of record JAQUHC010000001.1, on the reverse strand, counting down.
GGATAGGATATCTTCCACAATTCCTTTAAGAGTAAAGAAATTTTCATCTTCACCATATAAACCTATGCACAGAGCATAGCGCTCCTCAGGCTGCGATACGGCAGGTATTGATTTCGGTATGAAAACCTTGCTTATTTCAAAAAATCTTACCGCCGATATTTTTCTGTTATAGTTTGTAGAAAGCACATTCAGCATACTGCTTACAAGCTGGGTACGCATTTCCGAATATTCCTCACCCAGCGGATTGCGTAGAACCACAGAACGGCGGCGTTCATCATCGGCCGAAATGTCCAGCATATCCAAGGCCTTTCCGCTGATGAATGAGTATGTCATAATTTCATATAACCCCTGAGCTGCCAGTCTGATTTTTATCTTGTCAGCGCAAAGACGGTCATACGGTTTTTTACCGCGAACAATTGCGCCCTTCATCGGGGTACCGATAATATGGTCATAGCCGTAAATGCGCATTATTTCCTCGGCAATATCCGCCCGCCCTTCGATATCGTCCCGAAATGATGGAATTGCGCAGGTTAAAGTATCACCTGAGTTTGTTGTTTTTATTGAGAGTCTGTTCAGAATTTCAACCATATCATCTGCAGAAATATCCAGTCCTAGCAGAGCGTTAATACCGGATACCGATACATTAAGCACCCTTTCTTGGGGTAATCCTGCGTTGCAATCGATAACCCCCTCGATAATATCCCCTGCATCCAGCTCATAAATCAGCTGGAGTGCGCGCTCCATGGCGTATTCAACATTCATAATATCGATACCCTTTTCAAACCTCGCGCTGGATTCGGTGCGCATACCCAAATGACGCGCAGTGCGGCGTACACTGTCACGGCGGAACTTGGCAGATTCGAAAAATATTGAGTTAGTGTCCTCCTTAATTTCGCTGTCCAGACTGCCCATTATTCCCGCAAGACATGACGGCTGCTTTGCATCAGCTATAACAAGCATTTCCGGTGTAAGGGTGTGTCGCTTGCCATCCAGAGTTGTTATGCTCTCATTCGCCTTAGCACGGCGGACAATTATTTGACTGCCGTTTACATCCCTAAGGTCAAATGCGTGCATGGGCTGCCCTGTTTCCAGCATGACAAAGTTTGTAATATCAACGATATTATTAATTGGGCGCATACCCACGGCTTTAAGGCACTTTTTCATCCAGTCGGGTGATTTTCCTATTCGAACATTCGCTACCGTCCTGCCCAGATATCTCGGACAAAGCTCGTAATCCTTGACGGTAACGGAAATATACTCCTTAATATTGCCTCCCTTGGTTTTATACTCAGGTACAGGTATTTTCAGTTTCGTTTTAAGTGCTACCGCCACTTCCCGGGCAATTCCCAAAACGCTCTGACAGTCGGGGCGGTTGGCAGTCACAGAAAAGTCGATTATTACATCATTCAGCCCCAGCACGGATCGCATATCTGTTCCGACAGGATACTCATCATTTAATATCAGTATGCCGTTTACCTCTGCACCCGGATAATCAGAATCTTTCAGACAAAGCTCTTCTCCAGAACAGAGCATTCCGAAGGATTCCACCCCCCGCAGTTTTCCTTTTTTTATATGCATACCGTTTGGCAGATGCGAATCATGCAATGCGACCGGTACCAGAGCACCTTCAAACACATTATCTGCACCGGTTACTATCTGTAAAGGCATATCACTTCCCACATTTAAAAAACATATCTGCAGTTTATCAGCATCCGGATGTTTTTCCAGCCTTTCAATCTGCCCTACCACAACATTTTTCATAGACTCGGATAAATCCTCTATACCATCCACTTCAAATCCGGACATCACCATTTTGTCGCAGAGCTCCGATAACGGCACATTTATATCTACATAATGACCAAGCCAATTTAATGATACTTTCATGTTTTAAACCTCCTCTAGCGATTGAACTGTTCAAGAAAACAACGGTCGTTTTCAAACAGCAGGCGTATATCGCTGATTTTATGACGGGTAGTGGTAAGCCGATCAAGTCCTACTCCGAAGGCAAAGCCGGAATAAATCTCAGGGTCAATACCGCAGCCCGAAAGCACATTCGGATGCACCATACCCGCTCCCAGAATTTCTATCCAACCGGCTCCCTTGCATACGCGGCAGCCCTTACCGCCGCACACACCGCAACTGACATCAACCTCGACACTCGGCTCTGTAAAAGGAAAAAACGAAGGCCGGAACCTTACTTTTGTTTCGGGTCCGTAAATTTCCTTGGCAAACTGTTCAAGCACTCCCTTTAGGTCACACATGGTAATGCCCTTATCAATCACAAGCCCCTCCATTTGATGAAACACCGGGGAATGGGTTGCGTCCACTTCATCCGCCCTGTAAACGCGGCCGGGACAGATCATGCGAATCGGCGGCTTTTGGGTTTCCATGGTGCGTATCTGGGCAGAGGATGTTTGTGTGCGTAAAAGCAGGTTTTCAGCAATATAAAAGGTATCCTGATCATCCCGCGCGGGGTGATCCTTTGGTACATTTAATGCTTCAAAGTTATAATAATCTGTTTCTACTTCCGGCCCTTCAACAACATCAAATCCCATCGAACCGAATATATCAATAAGTTCCTCCAAAACACCGTTAAGAGGATGCAATCCGCCCAATTCATGCTTCTTCCCGGGCAGGGTAATGTCAAGGGATTCATCCTTTAGACGGGCATTCTTAAGAAGCTCGCTGATGTTTGATTCCACTTCATCAAATTTATTTTCAAGCTCCTGTCTCACACGGTTGACAAGCTGACCCGCCTTTGGACGCTCCTCGGCAGGCAGTCCGCCCATCCCCCGCAATATTTCGGTAAGCCAACCCTTTTTACCCATAACCCGTACTCTCAGCTCATTCAGCTCTTTTTCATCTGTCATGTCGTTTAATTGCTCTAAAACCTGCTGACGAAGCTGCTCTAATTTTTCCTTCAAAATGACCATCCTTTCCATGCATTTGCCTAATATTTATACTAAGCACCGAATTATTATTTTAATTATATTTATATAAAAATACCCCCGTCCCCATAAAAGGGACGAAGGTCATTCCTCCGCGGTACCACCCTGATTTTCATCGTATGCAAAACAATATGCATAAATAAACACTTTTAAGACATTTAACGGCGTCACCCGTCAGAGCCTACTAAATTTTCAGCCCTACCGCTCCGGAGTGAACTTCTCCCGCCTTTTTCGCAGATTGCTTTCAGCCTATGACAACCTTCTCTTATACGAAAAAACACGAGGTACTCTCTCTATCAATGCGTTTATTGCATTACCTTACCACACCCGATCAAAAAAATCAATACTTGGTTATTTTTAAATCATTATTTCCTCATCTGCTACAAAAAATGTCCGAGAATATTCCCCTGCCTTTATGCTTATGCGGTTTACAAGGACATTCATAATTGACAAGTATGGTATCCTCACCGATAACGCTGATATGTCTCCATCCGATCACTATATCCTCCTCACGCCCAAGCAAACCCAGACACTTTGGGCGACCGTGAACCACGATAGCAACAATCTGCGCCGTACATGTGTCAACTTCCACATCATCAACACAGCCAAGACGGCTACCGTCACTTATATTTATAACTTCCTTATTGTGCATGTCGGTAATACGGCAACGCATTTCCTTTCCTCCCTGCATTTTCTCTACAATAACAATATGCCGGGAGTAATTAAGATATGCAAAAAGTATTATTAACCCCACCACATACAAAGGCTTAAATCAACCCTTCCGTCAGGCAAAAACGGAACCCCTTCCGTCACAAGGAGCATGCTTTGACGGTCTTGTCCGCCAAACGCAAAAGCCGATGAGGTCTCCCCCCTCCTGTTCACAACACGGTGGCACGGAATTGAAGCAGGGTCGGGGTTCGCATGAAGCGCGTACCCCACAACCCGCGCCCATCTTGGATTGCCTGCGATACAGGCTACCTGTCCATAGGTAGATACACGGCCCTTTGGAATTCTTTTTACAATCTCGTAAATCCTATCAAATGTGTTCATTATTAGCTTGTTGTCCTTTTCTGGTTTTTATGCTCGGATTTGTTGGGTTAAAAGATTTTCATATCACATTTTTTCCAATACAAGAGCGGCAATCTGACGAGCGGAAATCAACAAATTCTCATCGCTTTTACCCTCAGAAACCGCCGAAACACTTATCATATAGCTTCCGTTATAAACCAAAAGCTGCTTGCTGTTTGAGCTCCATTTTGCCACCTGTCCCAGATTAAGTGTATCTACCGCGTCGGTATATTCTGAAACGGTGGAATCATAAATTTCTCTGGAGCATTTCAACATCCCGATATCACAATATGAACCGCCGTCTTCCGAATAATAACGCACGGCTGTATCTTGATCGGTTACTATTGCCTCCCCCACTTTTACTCCCAATGCGTTGCTCACCTGTTCCGAGGTCACAAGATCGTCAATTTTAACATCCAAAAGCGTTGGCATGGTAGCCGGGGTTGTTGTTTGAACGACAGAAGAAACCGGTTCATCCTTTTTACATCCCGCAAGTATAAAAATAAATATTAAAAACACTACAAAGGCTAATGATAAATGTTTGTTCATATCTAATCCTCCTTGTATTGTCCAATATAATTCAGCTGACCTATTGTTTGCCCTTTACTTTGATAAATACGAGGCACTCTCTTTCCTATACTGCAAATAATTTCATAATTTATGGTATCTGCCAACTCGGCAAATCTCTCAACAGTCAGAAACTCATCCCTATCATGCCCGAACACTGTGACGGTTACGCCTTCTTTGACTTCATCCATTCCGGTTATATCAATCATACACTGGTCCATGCACACACGACCTACAACAGGAGCCCGTCTTCCGTTTATCAGCATTTCGGCACGGTTGGACATTACCCGAGGAAATCCGTCTGCATATCCAATCGGAAGGGTTGCAAGCTTCATTTCCCCATTTGTTGTATAGGTGCGTCCATAACTTATTGCGGTTCCGGCAGGTACTGTCTTTATCATGGAAACCACGGTTTTCAGCTCCATTGCAGGGGTAAGAAATAACTTATCCTGCATCCACCGTGCAGGTGCCAACCCATACAGTATAAGTCCGGGGCGAACCAAATTCAGATGCATTTCCGGAAATCTCATGGTGGCAGCACTGTTACAGCAATGCTTTAATGCAAATTTGACTCCTCTGTCACCAAGCAGCTCAATTACCCTTTGAAAATATTCAAACTGCACCCGGGTATATTGCTCGCCCTGTTCCTCATCCGCCGATGTAAAATGGGTGAATATACCCTCAGCTTCAAGCCCCGGAAGAGAACAGACTTCGGCAATTTCTTCGACCGATTTATTTATATCATCATGGCATTGGCAAATAAATCCGATACGTGACATCCCGGTATCCAGCTTTATATGTACCCTCACCTTTACACCGGAATTTACCGCCGAACGGCTGAGCTGCTGTGCATACTCGCTTGTAAAAACGGTTTGAGTGATACGGTTTGCGGCTAATCTTAATGCTTGTGCAGGGGGAGTATATGCAAGAATGAGAATGGATTGGTCAATCCCCTCGTTTCGTATTTGCAGCGCCTCATCAAGATTTGACACCCCGAACCATGTGGCACCGGCATCCCGCAAGGTGCGGGAAACATATCCGGCTCCGTGTCCGTATGCATCCGCCTTAACAATAGCCATGGCTTGGCAGCCGGGAGACAGTGATTTTGTTATAACGCGAAAATTATTCTCAATTGCATCAAGATTTATTTGTGCCCATGTACGCTTTAAAAATTCAACCATAAATATTCCAACCTTTCGAAAGGTTTGTGTCCCGACCGTCGATGTAAAAGGTTGCGACAAATTTATTATAACTCATTTTCACGCAGATTCAACCTTTTAATACTCTGTGGATATATCGGTAAACAATTTCTATGCCCGCAGGTGATATATTTTCATTCCATTTTACCCTTGTCTTTGTTTTCATCTGTGGTAAAATAGTTTATAGTTCTATTGCATGAAATTAACAGATTTATAATTAAGATATCTTTGTGCCGAACGGCATAGAAAGGCACGGTATAATAAATGCCAAATGTTATTCGAATATTTGTAGAAAAGCGTCGTGGCTTTGATGTAGAGGCAGCCGGCATGCTTTCTGACCTGCGTGTCAATTTGGGGTTTAGCTCCCTTAAATCTGTTCGTTTGCTTAACCGATATGATGTTGAGGGACTGTCACCCGAAGAATTTAAACTCGCATGTGATACCGTGTTTTCAGAGCCCAATGTGGATGATGTATACTATGAAACCTTTTCACCCGGCGAAGGCTGGCGAATGTTCACAATGGAATATCTGCCCGGACAATATGACCAGCGTGCTGATTCGGCCGCCCAATGCGTGCAGCTTTTAACCCAGGGTGAACGCCCCAAGGTTGCATCTGCTCGGGTGATCTGCCTGCACGGCAATATAAATAGCGAGGCATTAAAAAAGATTAAAGCATATCTGGTAAACCCTGTTGAATCGCGAATTGCATCGCCGGACAAGCCTGAAACTCTGGATATGCCTGTAAAACAGCCGAAAGATGTGCACAGAGTAACCGGATTTATATCAATGACGGCGGAGCAGCTTGAAGAATATTGGAATTCGGTCGGATTTGCCATGTCACAGGAAGACCTTGCTTTTTGCCAAAGCTATTTCAGAGATGAGGAAAAGCGTGATCCCTCCGTAACGGAATTAAAGGTTATTGATACCTACTGGTCGGATCACTGCCGGCACACCACTTTTCTTACCAAATTAGATAACATCGAGGTGGAACGGGGGGCTCTTTCCTCAGTAATCGAAGCTTCTCTTTCGGCGTATTACGAGGCAAGGCAAGAGGTATACGGCGACCGTATAAACAAGAAGAATGTCACCCTTATGGATATGGCAACAATGGGAATGCGGTTGCTTAAAAAGCGTGGTTTGATACCCGACCTTGACGAGTCGGATGAGATAAACGCATGCTCAATCGAGGTTCCTGTTGAAATTGACGGTCAAACCCAAAGCTGGCTGGTTCAATTTAAAAATGAAACCCACAACCATCCCACCGAAATTGAGCCTTTCGGCGGGGCTGCAACCTGCCTCGGCGGGGCGATACGCGACCCGCTTTCCGGCAGGGCTTATGTATATCAGGCAATGCGGGTTACAGGCAGCGGGGATCCTCGGGTATCCTTTGCAGATACCCTTAGCGGCAAGCTTCCCACCCGAAAAATTACAACCGGCGCAGCCGCCGGTTATTCATCATACGGAAATCAAATTGGGCTTGCAACAGGTCAGGTTTCCGAGCTTTATGACCCCGGATATGTTGCAAAGAGGATGGAAATCGGTGCGGTTATCGGAGCATCTCCAAAAGAAAATGTTATAAGAGAAGTACCGGCACCGGGTGATGTTGTTGTGCTGCTGGGTGGCCGTACAGGCCGTGACGGTTGCGGAGGGGCTACTGGTTCCTCTAAGGCACACACCACCGACTCGATTGATACATGCGGCGCCGAGGTGCAAAAGGGCAATCCTCCCACCGAGCGCAAAATACAAAGATTGTTCCGTGACCCTGTTGTATCCCGTATGATACGCCGCTGCAACGACTTTGGCGCAGGAGGGGTATGTGTAGCAATCGGAGAGCTCGCTGACGGGCTTGATATCGAGCTTGACCGCGTTTTGAAAAAGTATGAAGGGTTAGACGGTACCGAGCTTGCAATATCCGAATCACAGGAACGTATGGCGGTTGTTCTGAACCCCGACGATACCGATGTATTTATAAAAGCCGCCCAAAAAGAAAACCTTGAAGCTACCCCTGTTGCAATCGTAACCCGTGAAGCAAGGTTACGCATGGAATGGCGCGGCGATACCATAGTGGATATTTCACGTGATTTTCTTAATACCAACGGGGTTACCCAAACTGCCAATGCTAAAATAATCCCCCCAAATCCCGACACCGATTATCGGACAACCGTTCCGGCAAATTTATCGCTTTTATCGCTTGCAGATGCATTCTATGAAAATCTCGGACGGCTTGAGGTTGCAAGCCAGAAGGGGCTTGCAGAACGCTTTGATTCCAGCATTGGTGCCGCGACAGTGAACATGCCCTTTGCAGGAAAATATCAATTAACCCCCGAAGACGGAATGACAGCTAAGTTGCCTGTTGTTTCGGGTGAAACCGATACCGCAACAGCCATGACCTACGGTTTTATACCCGGAATTTCACGCTGGAGCCCGTTTCACGGTGCAGCATTTGCAGTTACTTTATCGCTTGCCAAGCTGGCGGCAATGGGTGCCGACCCGTCTCACGCCCGTCTCACCTTTCAGGAATATTTTGAAAGACTGCGGGATGTTCCCGAGCGCTGGGGCAAACCTGCGGCAGCCCTTTTGGGAGCGTTTATCGCTCAAAGAGAATTTGGTGTTCCGTCAATAGGTGGCAAGGATTCAATGTCGGGCAGCTTTAACGAGCTTGATGTTCCCCCCACACTTGTCAGTTTTGCCGTTGATATGGTTAAAGCGTCACAGGTCGGAACCGCCGCCTTTCATGAACACGGTTCTCTGGTTGCTTTTTTACCCCTGCCTGTGGATAAACAATCTCGTCTTCCGGACTTTAAAAATGCTATGAAATTGTTCAAAGCCGTCTCATCTTTGGTGCAAAGCGGTGCGATTTTGTCGGCTTCGGTTGTACGAGAAGGAGGCGTTGCCGCTACTATTGCCCGTATGTGCTTTGGTAATAAAATCGGATTTGCCTTTAATGGCAGCATAGACAGATCAACCCTGTTTGCACCACTTGCCGGCTCATTTATTGTAGAGCTTAAGGAGGGGGATTTATGTCTTGCCGACTTCGAATATAAGCTACTTGGCTCCACAATGGAGGACAATTCGGTCATTCTCGACAACAGGGAACTGCCGCTTGACAGCCTGATTGAAAAATGGATGGGAACTCTGGAGGGCATCTTCCCCACCGTTCCTGCGGAAAAGCCGTCTATGCTCCCCTCTGTGCCGCTTTATAACAAGCGAAATCAAGCTGCTCCTGCAATTCATACCGCCCGTCCGCGTGTATTTATTCCTGTTTTCCCGGGTACAAACTGCGAATATGATACAACAAGGGCGTTTGAGCGCGCCGGAGGTATCACCGATATTTTGGTGGTAAAAAATCTATCCGCTTCAGATATTGAAGAAACCATCGAGCATATGGAGCAAGCCATCCGTTCTTCACAGATTGTCATGCTGCCCGGTGGGTTTTCGGGCGGTGATGAGCCGGACGGTTCGGGTAAATTTATTGCAACAACCTTCCGCAACCCGCGTATTTCGGATGCGATTGCCGAGCTGATAGAAAAGCGTGATGGTCTTATTCTGGGAATATGTAACGGGTTTCAGGCACTTATTAAGCTGGGGCTAGTTCCTTATGGCCGCATAATTGAGCTCAGTGAACAGGATCCAACTTTGACATTCAATACTCTGGGGCGACATGTAAGTCGTATGGTTTATACCCGTGTTACATCGGTAAAATCGCCCTGGCTTTCGGGATGCGATACGGGCGACATCCATTGTGTTCCGGTTTCCCATGGTGAGGGCAGGTTCTACGCAAATGACAGCATTCTGCATAAGCTGGCTGCAAACGGACAGATAGCCACGCAATATGTCTCCCCTGACGGAAAACCATCGGATGATATTGAATGGAATCCCAACGGCTCCCTCTGTGCTGTTGAGGGAATTACATCACCGGACGGACGGATACTGGGTAAGATGGGGCACAGTGAAAGAATGGGCGAAAACCTGTATAAAAATGTACCCGGTAACAAGGACCAACATATCTTTGAAAGCGGTATACTTTACTTTAAATAATATAAAATATCTCTTATACTAATCTCAAATAAAAGCTACAATATAATTATTATTTAGAACGCGTCACTCCGTTTTATCGGCTTTTATAATTGATTATTATTAATCGAGTCAAGATAATCCTGTAATATTATTGTTGCAGCAACCGTGTCAATAACCGTTTTTCGCTTTTTTCCACGGGTGTTTGTCTCGTTTAATATTCCAATAGCGGACATGGTGGTCATGCGCTCATCCCAGAGCTTAATGGGTATTCCGCTTTCCTTTTCAAGCTCAATGGCAAAATTCTCAGCGAAATGGGCGCTTTCTCCGCAAGAACCGTCCATGTTTCGGGGATGTCCCACAATAATTAAATCGGCTTTTTGTTTTTTTGCCTCGTCGGACACTTGTAAAACCAGCTTTTTTATATCACGCTGGACTACCGTTCCGGCAGGCACCGCGATAGATCCGGTTTGATCGGAAACTGCCAACCCTGTCCTCACCTTGCCCAAATCAACCGCAAAAATCCTCATTTTCTGGCTCATTCCTTTTACCATTCATTAAGTGTTCCGGTCAACTCGGCAATGCTTTTCAATCCAAGTGAATCAGCAAAACTTTCAAGTCCCTCGATAATTTTAATGCAAGCAAAGGGATCGCGAAAATTGGCCGTACCCACCTGAACCGCGCTTGCACCCGCGATCATCATTTCAGCGGCATCCTCCCATGATGAGATACCGCCCATTCCCACTACCGGAATTTTTACGCATTTATAAACCTCACGAACCATGCGGAGGGCTACCGGAAAAATCGCCGAACCGGAAAGACCCCCCGTATTATTTCGTAAGATAGGTCGGCGTGTTTTAATATCTATACGCATACCGGTCAGGGTATTTATCAAGGATAAAGCATCTGCACCCGCACCCTCTGCGGCTTTTGCAATATCTCCGATGCTTGTAACATTCGGAGTAAGCTTTACCATCAACGGTTTGTCAGAGTGTTTTTTGACCTGTGATGTAACCTCGGCGACGCTTCCAGGTAAAATGCCGAAATTAACTCCTCCTTGCTTTACATTCGGACACGAAATATTTAGCTCTATTATATCAACTTGGGACTCTTTCAACCGCTCTGCCATTTTGCAATAATCTTCAACCGAATTGCCCGCGATATTTGCTATCACAACTATATTCTGTTTTTTTAACCGCGGTAGATAAGAAGTTAAAAATCGTCCCACTCCCGGGTTCTGAAGACCTACACTATTTAAGATACCGCATGGTGTTTCAGCAATTCTGGGGGCGGGATTGCCAGCCCTTTCGACAAGTGTCGTGCCTTTACACGATATTCCTCCCAAACGAGATATGGGATAGAATTCATTATAATCCATCCCATATCCATAGGTGCCGGATGCCGCTATAACAGGGTTTTTGAAGCTTACACCGCATATTTTAACACTCATATCAGGCATCCCAATCCACCTCCGTTGACATAAATACCGGACCGTTAAGGCAAACGCGTGTCAAGTGATTTCCATTGTCATCCTTGGTCGGGCAAACACAGCAAAGGCAGGCGCCGACTCCGCAACCCATTCGTTCCTCCATCGACACCTGACAATTAATTTTATGTTCTTCAGCTAGCCTTGCCACGCCATGCATCATTACTTTGGGACCGCAGGTGTATATAATATCACAGGTATTTTTATTAAGATATTGTTCAAGCGCCTGTGTAGTAAGGCCGTGTATTCCTGCAGAACCATCATCGGTACACAAAATATAGTTGGTCCCCGCTTGTGCAAAATCGTCCTGTAATATTGAGGCGGAAGCGTTTCTGAAACCGGTAATAACCGTTGCATTTTCACGGTAAAACTGTGCAACCGGGAGCAGCGGCGGGGTACCGACGCCTCCCCCGACGATAACAGCCTTTTTTGATGAATCGAGCAATCCGAAACCATGTCCTAGCGGACCTATAATGTCCATATCATCCCCGACTTGCAGCCGAGACATCCATTCGGTCCCCTTGCCCCTGACTTCAAATACAATTCTTAATATCCCTTTTTCAGAATTAAAACCGCAAAGCGAAATTGGACGCCTAAGAGTAAAGCCGTCACAAAGAATATTTACGAACTGCCCTACCGCCGCGATCTTGGCAATTTCGGGTGAATGAAGTATTACATCAAAAGTACCCTTGGCAATCTCGGTTTTATTTAATATTTTCCCAAATTCCTGAGTATATCTCAAATCTTCCACTCCCAATTTCAGCCGATAACAGCGATGATATCGTTTTTCATACGCAAAGCCTCACGGCGGGCAGCCCCCGCATAATCTTCGGGAGCACAACCCTCCTTTTTCCATGCACAGAGAATTCCTCTGGATGAATTGACCACCCCGCCGATACCATCCTTATCAAAAGCACCCTTAACATCAGCTGCCCCGCCCCCTTGAGCACCATATCCCGGCACAAGGAAAAAGGTGTGCGGAAGTTTGGCGCGTAGCTCTGACAGCTGTTCCGGCCATGTGGCGCCAACAACGGCTCCTACACCCGAATATCCGTATCTGCCGGGAAGCATTCTGCCCCACTCCTCGCAAAGCCGACCCATATGATGATATACCGGCTTGCCTTCAATAATCTTATCCTGTAAATCGCCTGAGGATGGGTTTGATGTTTTTACCAAAACGAAAATTCCCGCATCAGAAATTCGGCATACATCGATCAGAGGCATTATGCCGTCCTTACCGAGATACCCGTTTACGGTAAGTGCATCCCCACCAAAGGCAGGTATTGTATTTTTTCCAATCCTTGCAGTCCCTAAATGCGCCGCGGCATACGCTTCCATGGTGCTGCCGATATCGTTGCGTTTACCGTCAATTATTACATACATACCCTTGCTTTTGGCATATTCAATGGTTTTGGCAAGAGTCCGCATTCCCGGCCAGCCGTACATTTCATAATAAGCAGCCTGGGGTTTTACGGCAGGAACTATATCACAAATGGCGTCGATAATCCCTTTATTAAAACTCAGCAGTGCCTCGGCGGCTCCCTCCAGCGTCTGACCGTATTCGTCAAATGCTGCATTTACCATATATTCCGGTATATATTCAAGCTTTGGGTCGAGCCCCGCAACCGAAGGATTACCGGTCCGTTTTATTGCTTCGATTAAACGATCCAATGCCATATTTTATATCCTTTCATGTCACCTAAACAATACTACCGTTTTTATAAACCGGCCGACCGCTCAACAATGTAGTTTTTACACTTCCATACAGCTTCATTCCCTTAAAGGGTGTATTCTTAGATTTTCCGTGCAACCTGTCGGAGGATACCGTCCAAACTTCGGATGGATCAAAAATGACAACATCAGCGGGTGATCCTATTTTTAATGAACCGGCAGAAATTCCGAGTATGTTTGCCGGATTGGCTGACATCAAAGCCAGTAGATGTGCAAGGGTGATATACCCGGGTTTAACCAGCGCCGTAATTCCCGCCGCGAGCGAGGTTTCAAGCCCTATAACGCCGTTTGGCGCATTAATAAAATCCGCCTTATCTTCGGGAGAGTGGGGTGCATGGTCGGTTGCAATAGCGGTCAGCGTACCGTCACACAATCCCTCAATAACCGCATTCACATCGTCCTGTGTGCGGAGAGGAGGATTCATTCGATAATCCCCATCCCGCTTTTCAAGCAGTTTATCAGTCAACATAAAATAATGAGGGGCTGTCTCACCGGTTACCGGAACGCCTCGTTTCTTTGCATCCACTATCAAAGCGACACTTCCTCTTGTGCTTACATGGCAGATATGAACAGGCAATCCTGTCGCCGCGGACAAAGCAATATCCCGTGCCGTTCCAACCTCTTCAGCAGCACGATGAATTCCCGGTACACCGAGTTTTCGCGATACATCCCCCTCGTTCATAATTCCGCCACGAACCAGCGATAAATCCTCACAATGAGATAATACCTTAAGCCCGCATAACGCTGCATTTTTCATTGCATCCATCATGGCGGCGGTTGAAATCGGTCGTCCGTCGTCGGATATCGCAATGGCACCCGCCGCTTTTAAAGCCGAAAAATCGGTTAATTCCTGCCCCTCAAGTGATTTGGTTGCCGCAGCTACGGGATAAACATGAGTGCGGGCATTGCTTGAGCGATTTATTATATCACCGATTATCTCGGTATTATCACTTACAGGTTGTGTATTGGGCATACAAGCAACCGTTGTAACCCCCCCTGCTGCTGCTGCGCAACAACCGGATTCGATATTCTCTTTATAAGTTTGTCCGGGGTCACGGAGATGAACATGCATATCAACAATACCTGGAGCGCATACCAGCCCATCCGCGTTTATCACTTCGGCATCCTCAGCCTTGATACCGGGAGCAATTGCGGCAACCCGTCCGTCTGTGATAAGCATATCAAGCTTGTCCTGAATATCGGTTGCAGGATCTATAATAAACGCATCTTTAATCAGGAGCTTTTCCACCAATTCACTTCCCTGCAAAAATGATCTTAGTACTCATTATAGTATTTTGGATAAAAACTCTTTAAGTCTCGGGTTTTCCGGATTTGAAAAGAACTCCTTAGGCGGAGCTTCCTCGAGTATTTTACCGTCATCCATAAACAGCACCCTTGTTGCAATCTCTCTTGCAAAGCCCATTTCATGGGTAACGACCACCATTGTCATACCACTATCCGCAAGCTCCTTCATAACATCCAGAACCTCCCCCACCATTTCGGGATCGAGAGCCGATGTCGGTTCATCAAACAGCATAACTTTGGGGTTCATTGCAAGAGAACGAACAATTGCAATTCTCTGCTTTTGCCCGCCTGAAATCTGAGAAGGATATGCATCTGCCTTATCCTCAAGGCCTACACGCCTTAACAGCTGTAATGCATTTTCTTTAGCCTCTTCCGGGCTTTGCAGCTTTAACTTGATGGGAGCAAGGGTAATATTCTGAATAACGGTTTTATGGGAAAACAGGTTGAAATGCTGAAACACCATCCCCATACGCGCCCTGACCTTATCAATATCGACATTTTTCGCATTTATAAGCTGACCGTCAAACCATATCTCGCCCTGCGTCGGCTGCTCAAGCAGATTAAGGCAGCGCAAGAATGTAGATTTTCCTGAGCCGGAGGGACCTACAATAACGACCTTCTCACCCGGTCTTATATGTTGGTCCACACCTCTTAATACTTCAATTTCGCTATTAAATTTTTTGTGAAGATTTTTAACGACGATCACTCTTACGCAGCCACCTTTCGAGTCTTGTCACTCCTGCAGATAATATCATAACCAGTATCAGATATATAAATGCTGCGGTAAGTAGCGGGAAAAATGCTTCATATGTCCTGCTCCTTATTGTATCAGCCGCTTTTGTCAAGTCCATTAATGCGATATAACCTGAAACCGAGGTTTCCTTTAAAAGCACGATAAATTCGTTTCCCAATGCAGGAAGAATATTTTTGAGCGCCTGGGGCAGTACGATGGTGATCATGGTCTGGAAATAATTAAGTCCAAGACTTCTACCGGCCTCAAACTGCCCTTTATCCACCGACATAATTCCCGAACGAACAATTTCGGCAACATAAGCCCCCGAATTAATGCCGAATGCAATTACTGCGGCTACCACCTTATTTATATCAACCGATGCAAATATAACAAAATATACAATCAACAATTGAATTATAACCGGCGTTCCCCTGATGACGGTAAGATATACCTTGGATATAAAATTAATAATTTTGAAAAGTAAATTGGGCTTGACGGTTGTCTCATATGTCGACCTAATAATAGCAACAACAAAGCCTATGACAATACCTAATAAAACCGCAAAAAAGGTAACCTCCAATGTAATCAGAAGCCCTTTAATTATCAGCTGCCATCTGTTCTCGGCAATTATATTCTGATAGAATTTATCCGAAAAATTATCTATAAAATTATTTATAAATCTTATAATAAAGCTCATTATTTCAAATCCTAATTCTATTAAATACAAGGCGGGGTTAAAAATTTCAACCCCACCGAGTAATTAATATGTAATGATGTAAGTTATTTTACCCTTACGATTATAACCTGTGTCGCGGTTGTATAGGAGTCGGTGAAATCCACGTTCTTCTTTCTATCTTCGGTAACCGTCATGCCCGCTACACCGATATCGGCCTTTCCGCTCTGTACCGAGGTTATAATTGAATCAAATTCCATATTTTCGATTTTGAGCTCCATACCGAGAATGTCGGCAACCGCCTGAGCCATATCGGCATCTATTCCGACTACCTTATCCCCTTCCATATACTCATAGGGCTCAAATTCAGCATTGGTAGCCATTTTAAGTACTCCGTTTGACCTGCTTACATTTGATGGTGAAACATAGGGGGTTTTGCCCTTTGTGTCATCTCCGATATAGTTATTAATAATATTTTCCAATATTCCGTCGGATTTTAACTTCGCCAAAGCTGCATTGATCTTGTCTTTTAATTCGGTATTCCCTTTATCAATGCAAATTGCATAATCCTCAACCTCAAACGGTTCATCCAATATTTTAAGGTCCTCATTCTTTTCCACAAAAACCCTGGCAGGCTCGTTGTCGATTATAACACAGTCAATTTTGCCCTGTTTCAGAGCCTGAACAGCATCAGCACCCTTGTTATAACGCTCAATTGTGGAGCCTTTCTTTTCATAATCGGAAGCATAGATATCACCTGTTGTTCCAAGCTGGACCCCGATTTTTTTACCCGGAAGATCATCGACCCCGAAAACGGTGTTCTTTTTAACACCGCAGCCCGAAACAATAACCGTAATCATGCAAAGAACCAGAATTAAACCTATTGACCTTTTCATTTGTAACCACTCCTCTATTTCAATTTTCATAGTTTATATAATACAATAAAAGTTGTATAAAATCAATAATTATTCAATATTACATGAAACTTTATTCATATTTGAAAAAGGCACCCCGTGATTTCGGGTGCCTTTTTATAAATATTATGAATTAAATGCATCCTTGACTTTTTTGAAAAAGCTTTTTCGTTTTGGATAATTGTTCTCTTCGCTGGCTTCCTCAAATTCTTTTAAAAGCTTTTTCTGGGAGCTACTAAGCTTTTGCGGTACTTCGATCGTAACTTTTAGAATTTGATTTCCTCGTCCCCGTCCGTTGATGTTGGGAATTCCTTTGCCCTTTAATGTAAACATGTCCCCCGGCTGGGTGCCCTCTTTTATTGTGTAAGTTATCTTTCCGTCCAATGTAGGTACCTCAACCTCTGCACCAAGGGCAGCCTGTGCAAAGGTTAGGGGCATCTCATACCACACATTATATCCGTCACGCTCAAAAACCGGATGGGGTCTAACAGCAACCGCCACCTGCAAATCACCTGGAGGACCACCGTTTGTTCCGGCATTACCCTTGCCGCGTATGCTTATGACCTGTCTGTCGTCAATTCCTGCGGGGATATTTATTCCGACTGAGGTAGATGTTCGGACATGACCGGTTCCATCACATTCACGGCATGGATTAACGATAATCGTGCCCTTGCCGCGGCATTTCGAACATACTGTCTGTGTCTGAACCACCCCGAAGGGCGTTCTCTGCTGTTTTCGCTCCTGTCCGCTGCCGTTACATGAAGAACATGTTTTAGGTGTTGTTCCTTTGGCGGCACCGTTGCCTCCGCATTCTCTACAGCTTGTTACAACCCGTATGTCCACCTGCTTCTTACAGCCGCGTGCGGCTTCCTCAAACGAAATAACCACCTGTGAAGAAATGTCACTGCCCCGTCTGGGCGTATTGGGGTTCTGTCTCCTGCCACCCCCACCGAAAAACGAGGAAAATATATCGCCCAGATCGAAATCCATTCCGTCAAAGCCATATCCCTGATAGCCTCCCGCCCCGAAATTCGGGTCAACTCCCGCGTGACCGTACTGGTCATAACGGGCTTTTTTCTGGCTATCCGAAAGAACCTCATAGGCTTCATTAACCTCTTTGAACCGAGCTTCAGCCTGTTTATCACCGGGATTCAGGTCGGGATGGTATTTTTTTGCCATCGTTCTATATGCCTTTTTTATTTCATCCTCCGAAGCACCTTTTCCGAGGCCCAGCACCTCGTAATAATCACGTTTATCCTCGGCCATTAAAGAACCATGCCTTTCCATGCCTTTCCGTAAACGGAAAGGCACTAATCAAATAATAAAGGGATAAATCCACCGCAAATACCTCACGGTGGATTTTGTAATTTATTTTACTTCGCCGTCGTAAAACTGACCATCCTCCGGATTACCATCCTGAGTTCCGTCGGCTGCTCCGCCATCCGGAGCGCCGTCCTGCGGGGGAGCGGCATTTTTATATACCTTTTCGGAGACTTCGTAGAATTTCTTGGTAAGCTCCTCCTGCTTGGCCTTGATATCTTCAATGTTATCCCCTTTAAGGGCTTCTTTCAATGTGTCAATCTTGTTATTAAGCTCGTTCTTATCGTCTTCCTCAATCTTGTCTCCAAGCTCACCTATTGTCTTTTCGCACTGATAAACCATCTGGTCGGCGGCGTTGCGGGTTTCCACCTCTTCACGGCGTTTTTTATCCTCCTCGGCGTACTGCTGAGCTTCCTGCACGGCCTTTTCAACATCATCCTTGGACATATTGGTGCTGGAGGTGATTGTAATATGCTGTTCACGCCCTGTGCCGAGATCCTTTGCGCTCACATTTACAATTCCGTTTGCATCAATATCAAAGGTAACCTCTATCTGCGGAACACCGCGACGAGCAGGGGCAATTCCGTCAAGATGGAACATTCCGAGGCTCTTGTTATCCTTGGCAAAATCACGCTCGCCCTGAAGCACATGAACCTCAACAGACGGCTGATTGTCGGCGGCTGTCGAGAATATCTGGCTCTTTTTTGTGGGAATGGTTGTGTTGCGCTCGATTACCTTTGTCATAACTCCGCCCATTGTTTCGACACCGAGCGAAAGCGGCGTAACATCGAGAAGCAACAGTCCCTTGACATCTCCTCCGAGAACGCCCGCCTGTAAGGCTGCCCCCATAGCAACACACTCGTCGGGGTTAATTCCCTTAAACGGTTCATTCCCCATAAAATCCTTTATAGCTTCCTGCACGGCGGGAATACGGGTAGAACCTCCGACAAGCAGTACCTTGTTTATCTGATCCTTGCTTAGCCCCGAGTCGCTTAATGCCTGACGAACCGGCCCCATGGTGGCTTCAACAAGTGAAGCAGTCATCTCGTTAAATTTGGCGCGTGTCAGGGTGAAATCAAGATGCTTCGGTCCGGATGCATCGGCCGTGATGAAGGGAAGATTTATCGAGCTGGTGGTGGAACCTGAAAGCTCAACCTTTGATTTTTCGGCAGCTTCACGCAGACGCTGCAAAGCCATTTTATCTTTTGACAGGTCAATACCGTTATCCTTTTTAAATTCGGCGACCATCCAATCAACAATCTTTTGATCGAAATCATCACCGCCTAAACGGTTGTTACCTGCGGTGGCCAAAACCTCCTGAACACCGTCCCCCATCTCGATTACCGAAACGTCAAATGTGCCGCCGCCAAGGTCATAAACCATAACCTTCTGGTCATTACCCTTATCAATACCGTAAGCAAGCGCGGCAGCTGTCGGCTCGTTGATTATACGC
This sequence comes from Oscillospiraceae bacterium, assembly GCA_028683785.1. Classification (GTDB taxonomy): domain Bacteria; phylum Bacillota; class Clostridia; order Oscillospirales; family Acutalibacteraceae; genus Avimonas. Next base: position 30,252 of record JAQUHC010000001.1, on the reverse strand, counting down.
TTTACCTCAAGACCTGCAATTTTGCCCGCATCCTTCGTTGCCTGGCGCTGTGAATCGGTGAAATAAGCCGGAACGGTAATAACCGCATCGGTTACCTTATCACCGAGATAAGCCTCGGCATCCTCCTTGAGCTTTGTCAAAATCATGGCTGATATTTCTTGAGGGGTGTATGCTTTACCGTCAATATTTACGGTAAATTTGCTGCCCATCTCTCTTTTTATTGATGAAATGGTGCGATCCGGATTGGAAACTGCCTGCTGCTTGGCAACCCGCCCGAGAATGCGCTCTCCGTCCTTTTTAAATGCAACAACCGACGGTGTAGTGCGCGATCCCTCGGCATTGGGAATAACAACAGGTTCTCCGCCTTCAATCACGGATACACATGAATTTGTTGTACCAAGGTCAATACCAATTATTTTTGCCATAAAAATTCTCCATTCTTTAGTTCATTTATATTATAAATTAATTTGCAACCTTAACCATTGCTGGGCGAAGCAATCTTTCGCCCAGCCTGTATCCCTTTTGAAATACCTGAGTGACCGTATCGGGCTCAACCCCCTCGGCATCAACACGCATTACCGCATGATGAATTTCAGGATTAAAGACCTCTCCCAAAGGGTTTATTGTATCCAGCCCCTGAGCAGTAAGCAGTTCGGCTAACTGGCGAATTATCATTTCAATGCCGGTTTTATATTCATCTCCGGGCGGAGCATTTACAGCGCGTTCAAGATTATCCAGTACCGGAAGAAGGGATTTCAGTGTTTCCGACTTGACATAATTGCCCAACTGCTCCTTTTCTTGTTCGGTGCGCCGTTTATAGTTTGAATATTCAGCAAGCATACGACGATAAACATCGTCGAGATCGGAAAGCTCATGCTTTAATTTCTCATTTTCCTCCCGAAGCCGTTTTCGTTCATCCTCCTTTTTGCCGGTCTTAGCCGACTTGCAGGATGAATCGGGCTTCTCATTTTCTGCCGATTTAACATCCTGTTTTTCCGCCTCGGGTGCTACCTCTTGGGTATCGGGCGTTTTTGTAGTTTCCGTATTGTCCACGGTATTGCCTCCCTATTCCTCATTAATAATCCTTCCGTTGTTTTCGCCCATAATCTCATCAAGAATTTTGCCTATTGACCATGCAAAATATTCAATGCGGGGTATTTCCGTCGCATAATTCATGCGAAGCGGTCCGATAATGCCGATGGAGCCGTCCGGTCCCCCGCCCAATTTGTATCTTGTAACAATTATACTTGACCCGTCAAGCTCCGGCCTTTGACTTTCGCTTCCTATTACAACACGAAGCCCATTGGGCATTGCAGTCAGCAGACCGGACAGCAGTTCACGGTGTGCAAGAAAGGACAACAGATCACGGGCACGTTCAGGTTCGTAATCGGGATGGCGGAGAAGGTTAAGCTGCCCTGTAAGCAATACCTCAGCTTCAGCCGATTCCTGTACAAGCTGATAAAATGCGTTTAGAGCAGGTGCACATAAAAGCCCGTGCTCACCAAGCGAAACAACCATACCCTGTATCTGCGGCAGTCCAATATCTGAAAGAGAGCAGCCGCAAAAGTTTTGATTAAGCTGCTGTGACAGCATTTCCAGCGTGTTGTCGCTTATCACCCTGTCAAACCTGCATACCTTTGTACGAAGAAGACCGGAGCCGCTCATAAGCAGTAATGCAGCCGAGAGTGAAGATATACGCAAAACATCAATCATTCGGATGTCTGCGGTTTTCCCGGTAGGGGTTGTGGTAACGGCTATGCATCCCGTCTCTTCCGCCAAAGCCTGAGACGCCGTCCCGATAAGCTTTTCCGGGTCGTCTGCCGCATGTGTCAGCATCCCGTCAATTCCTCGCCTATCTTGCTCAGAAAGCTCGTTTCTCTTCATAAGCTTGTCAATATAAAGCCTGAAAGCAATGGCCGTGGGTATCCGCCCGGCGGATGTGTGTGGCTGCTCAAGGTAACCCATTGCCGCCAACTCTGCCATTTCGTTTCGGATGGTGGCGGATGAAACCGAATTATCAAGCAATCCAACCAATGCCTTGGAGCCGACCGGCTCACCTGTGCGTATAAATATATCGATTACGGCTGACAAAATTCTCTGTTTGCGTTCATTTAATTCCATACCTCCACATCCTTTCATATTATTTGCAGTTAGCACTCCGGCTTGCCGAGTGCTAACTATATATAATTTACCATTACCACGCACCCATGTCAATATCAATTTGTGAACCTTTTGTTAAACCTTTTGCAAACAAAATATTCATATAACATATTTTAACGATATAAATCATAGATTGTGTAATATGTCATTCAATTTAGCTCAAATAATTATATATTCAGCAATTTGTGGGTTGAATAAAACCAAAATATTCAGTATAATTATATCAGGCTTAATTTTGAGTTATAAGCCTCATGTTGAAAGGAGCGATTTATATGGCCGGTTTTACCATTCACAATTTCGAATTCAACAAGCTGATCGAATTTGCATCCACCGCAAAAGGCGAAGTGTTACTTAAAACATCCGAGGGGGACGTCCTCAATCTCAAGAGCAGGCTTACCCAACTCCTTGCGCTGTCAAGTACGGTTGACTGGGGCAATGTCGGCGAAGCAACCGTCGTCTGCAGCGACCCCGAAGATGAAAGCAGGCTTTTCCGCCTAAACCTTTACGGAACCGATTCTGATACTAATTAAAAATAATATATAAAAATATCATAATAAACTTGGATATTATCCATGTTTATAATTAATACTAAATCCATTCTAAAACATTCCAGAATAGAGCGATGCGTTCCTAATACTAATTTAAATTAGTATAGGAAGAACGCGCCATGAGCGATAATTATGGAATAGTTATAGTTGGATTTAGTATAAATTAGTATCAGCAAAACTCCGTCTGCCTTTCTCGTCTACAAATAAGCATTACAAATATGTGCTGAAAATGATGGAATTCATTTTCAGCACCCTTTTTTAAAATACAAAATATTGTATTTTAAAATATATTTTGTTATACTGAATTGAAAAACAAATAAAACAATGAGGTGTTATTTTTGACATCCCGCGACCAAATCCGTAATTTTTGCATAATTGCACATATAGACCACGGCAAATCCACACTTGCTGACCGTATTTTGGAAAAAACACAGGCGGTTGCCCAACGCGATATGGAGGAACAGCTGCTTGACAGCATGGATCTTGAGCGTGAGCGCGGCATAACCATAAAAGCTCATGCCGTTACCCTTAATTATGATGCCAAAGACGGGAAAACCTATACATTTAATCTTATTGACACCCCCGGCCATGTTGATTTTAATTATGAGGTGTCACGCTCACTTGCCGCCTGCGAGGGCGCTATTCTTATAGTAGATGCCTCTCAGGGAATTGAGGCGCAAACCCTTGCCAATACCTATCTTGCTGTCGATCACGGGCTTGAAATTGTTCCGGTCATTAACAAAATTGACCTGCCCTCCGCCCGCCCGGATGAGGTGCGCCGTGAAATTGAAGATATTATCGGTATCGATGCCTCTGATGCCCCTGCCATTTCGGCCAAGCAGGGTATCAATATTGAAGCGGTGCTTGAGACGATAATCAACCTCATTCCTCCGCCCAAGGGGGATGATGACCAACCCCTTCAGGCATTGATTTTTGACAGCTATTATGACAGCTATCGCGGTGTTATCGTGTACTTTCGTGTGGTTTCGGGCGTTGTTCATTTCGGCGATACCATAAAAATGATGGCTACCGGAGCAGAATTTGAGGTGGTGGAAGCCGGCATAATGCGCCCTGGAAGGCTGGAGCCGTGTGAATCATTGCATGCGGGTGAAGTCGGATATATTGTCGCTTCAATCAGGGCAGTGGGTGATGCACGCGTGGGAGATACCATTACCTTGGCAAACCGCCCGGCAGCCCAGCCCCTGCCGGGATACAAAAAGGTAAACCCGATGGTTTATTGCGGCATCTTCCCTGCCGACGGCGCTCATTATCAGGACCTGCGAGAAGCACTTGAACGGCTTCAGCTTAATGATGCTGCTTTAAGCTACCAACCCGAAACCTCGGTCGCGCTGGGATTCGGATTTCGTTGCGGCTTTTTGGGGCTGCTTCACATGGAAATCGTGCAGGAGCGATTGGAGCGTGAATATAACCTTGATATTATCACCACCGCCCCCAGTGTAATCTATCGTATCACCCTCAACGACGGCTCGGTGATTGAAATAGATAACCCAACCAATTATCCCGACCCCGGGCAGATAACCTCTGCCGAGGAACCGGTCACGGATGCCCATATATACTCACCGAATGAATATGTGGGTAATATTATGGAGTTATGCCAACAGCGGCGTGGAGTATTTATTGACATGAAATATCTCGACACGACCAGGGTTGATATACATTATGAGCTTCCGCTTAATGAAATTATATACGACTTCTTTGATGCTCTGAAATCCCGCACCAAGGGATATGCCAGCTTTGATTATGAGCTAAAGGGTTATGTAAAATCCAATCTTGTCAAGCTGGATATTCTTTTGAACGGTGAAATCGTGGATGCCCTGAGCTTTATTGTTTTTGAGGGCAACTCATATGCTCGTGGCCGCAAAATTTGTGAGCGGTTAAAAGATAATATTCCACGGCAGATGTTTGAAGTGCCGATTCAAGCCGCCATCGGGGGCAAAATAATCGCCAGAGAGACGGTACGCGCTTTACGCAAGGATGTGCTTGCTAAATGTTACGGCGGCGATATCACCCGAAAAAAGAAGCTGCTTGAAAAGCAAAAAGAAGGCAAAAAGCGTATGCGCCAGCTGGGCAGCGTTGAGGTGCCGCAGGAGGCGTTTATGGCGGTTCTTAAGCTGAGTGATGATTAATATATTATCATTTTCGCCAATATTTCCTGTCAAGGCTGCGATACTGCACCGCCTCGGCTAAGTGTTGTGTATCAATAATATCCGCGCTGTCAAGGTCTGCTATGGTGCGTGCCACCTTTAAAAGTCGGTCATAAGCTCTGGCCGACAACCCCATTCTATCAAATACACCTTGGAGCATTTTTGATGCCGAATCGGTCATTGCGCATGTTTCACGCAGCATTCCGGGATGAATACGCGCATTGCATGAAACCTCGGTACCTTTAAAGCGTTCAAGCTGGCGCAATCGTGCAGCATTCACACGCTCCCTGATTTCTGCCGAACTTTCGGACGGCTGTTTGGATGACAGCTGCTCATATTCAACCGGAGGCACCTCTATATGTAAATCGATCCTGTCAAGTAAAGGCCCGGAAATACGCGCAAGATACGACTGCTGAGCAACGGGAGAGCATTTACACTGCCTTGTCGGATGACCGAAATACCCGCACGGACACGGATTCATGGCGGCCACCAGCATAAATGAACATGGATAGGTAAGCGAAGCACTGACCCGTGATATTGTAACGCGCGAATCCTCAAGAGGCTGACGAAGCGCTTCCATCGCCACCCGAGAAAATTCGGGCAGCTCGTCCAGAAAAAGCACCCCTTGATGTGCCAGAGAAGCCTCCCCGGGGCGCGGGACGGTACCCCCGCCGGTAAGCCCCGCTGCTGAAACTCCGTGATGAGGTGAACGGAATGGCCTGCTTTTAAGAAGACCTGCCCCTCCGGGCAGCGTACCTGCAATAGAATGAATTTTTGTGGCTTCCAGTGCCTCTGCTTGTGTCATATCCGGAAGTATTGACGGCAGCCGCCGCGCTAGCATACTTTTTCCCGAGCCGGGCGGACCTATGAGTAAAATATTATGAGAACCCGCAGCCGCAACCTCAAGTGCACGACGTGCGACAGCCTGTCCGCAAATATCGGAAAAGTCGTTGGTTATACCGCATGACATAAAAATATTTGGGAAATCCTCGGGGACGGCCGGACTGATGACGGCAGCGCCGGACAGATGCCCGAGCAGGGATGATACCGAGGATACCGGAATAACATCAATACCGTCAACCACCGCACCTTCGGCGGCGTTATCTGTCGGTACAAAGACCCTCTTTATCCCCGAATCGCGTGCAGCCAAAACCATAGGCAGAACGCCGCGTATAGGGCGTACCTCCCCCGCTAACGACAGTTCACCTACAAAAGCGGATTCATCCAGCGGCATTTCAAGTTGACCGCTTGCCTTTAAAAGCGCGAGCAATAACGGCAGGTCGTATACAGAGCCCTCCTTGCGTACATCAGCCGGTGCAAGATTGACCGTGATACGGCTTACCGGGTATGTAAAACCACAGTTTTTCATTGATGCACGAACACGGTCACGCGATTCACGCACGGCTGCGCCGGGCAATCCTACCACATCAAACCCCGGCAATCCCTGTGAAAGGTCGGCTTCGACATCTATTAAAAAACCGTCTATTCCGATAAGTCCCATGCTGTTGACGCGTGCAAACACCGCACTTCCCCCTATATTTAACATTTTCCTTTTATCGGCATTATAACCCATTTTCCGATTTATGTAAACAAAGGTTTGCATTTGGTATTACGGCATCAACAGGATGGCTTGTTGACCGCGCCGCCGTAAGGGACGGTAAACACAATAATACCCGAAGCATACGGTGCAATCTCATATTGCTGATAATAGATATTGATACCTTCAGGGGACAGGAAATAGCTTGCAGGATTAAAATGCTGAACAATTAATTCACGATAGTTTTCAAAGTATATAGGTTGGCTCTGCATATTTCTGTCTGCCTGCTTTATTATCTGACCTATCAAAAAACCGCGATAATTAAATCCCGCCTGAAAGAAATGAGACAACGGCAGACGCCGCCCTGTTTTAAGGCTGAATGTGTCCGAAGCCCTAAGGGTACTTCCGTGAGCTCCTCCGGTATACTGATATCTGTCGGAGTAACTGCTCAAATAGCAGGCCTGATTAAATGTGATATCATAATTCATCACCGCGTCAAATGGACGAAACGGAAAATCATTTTTTACTGATTCATGGTAAAATTGAACCGCCTGCCTGTACAAGGTTGTTGATGTCATACGATAGAATGAATTTGCCTGAGCATAATAACGACTGTTGATGCGTAATTGTGCCTGCGGATTATTGACCAACATCACCTCCGGTCGGCTGATACTCAGCGAAAGAACGGTAATTTTGTTATAGTTAAAATCCCGCTTGGTCTCCCGCATTGTGATAATCGCGCTGCTGTCCCGGTTGTTCATAACAATACCTCCTTCCTCCCATTCTATGCAAGCGCGATACAATTGACAGTATTACAGTAGTATTACTGTATTTTATAGTAAAGGATGAATAAAAGTATGAAAAAGTATGTTTGCTCTGTCTGCGGTTATGAATACGATCCGTCTGTCGGGGTTGAGGAACAAGGGATTGCACCCGGCGTTGCTTTTGAGGATTTACCGGAAGATTTTGTATGCCCGGTCTGCGGTGTCGGCAAGGATATGTTTGACCCGGCGGAGTAGTAAGAGCTCGATTGATTCAGCATAATAATAAAGCAAATAATCCTGTGAACAAAAGACATGGACGGGGGATTCCCGTCCATGTCTTTTGTAATATAATTTATTTCATAAGAAGCCTTATTGCTCCGACGGCTGCCTTTGCCGCGTGTGTGGTATCATGTATCGGTTTGTTCTTATGACCGGCGGCTTCCCGCTCATGATTCCATACTACATGCAGTATGCATCCGGCTTTCAGCCCCTTGGCTGCAGCCACGGTATACAGTGCGGCAGATTCCATTTCAGAAGCAAGGCAACCCCCTCTTATCCACGCCTGCCACCGATTTTGCAGCTGATATGACACGGGAGACTCTTCCGGCTTGTGCTGTCCGTAAAATGAATCCTTGCAATGCACAACCCCAACATGAAACCTTTCCCCCATCTCGTCCGCAGACTTAACCAATGCGGAGGTTACATCAAAATCGGATACGGCGGGAAATGCAATCGGAAGATATTCAAGGGAGGTTCCCTCCTGTCGGATGGCGGCATTTGCGATTACCAGATCCCCGCCGTAAACCGACTGAGACATACCGCCGCAGGTTCCGACGCGTATTATTGTTTTAACCCCGCAAAGCGCCAACTCTTCAACGCATATCGCCGTTGAAGGCCCGCCGATTCCGTGTGAAGTAACCAAAATACGCCGTCCGCCGATATTCCCCGCCCATGTGGTGTATTCACGATTGCTTGCCACAAATTCGGGCGAATCAAGCAGTCGGGCTATGCTTTCAACCCGACCGGGATCGCCGGTTATTATCGCATATTCGGCTCCCTGCTCCTCGGTAAGCGCAATATGATACATGGCTTGCTGATTAAAAGACGGCATATATTTTATATTCCCTTCATAATATATTAATTCAGATTGTCCTCTTACATAAAATCCGTCCCCCCTGCGGGGGAACGGATAAATTTATCACAGCATATCCTTTTTGTGCAGTAAAAAACCAACTACCCCCATTAAAGCAACCGATAATATGACCGGGAACCAGAAAAACTGGGCAAACGGCAACCCTTTAACATTCATTCCGTAAAAGCCCGCAATAATATTCGGTATGGAAATAACAATTGTAATTGAAGCCAATATCTTCATTACGATGTTAAGGTTGTTGGATATCACCGAAGCAAAAGCATCCATGGTGTTTGAAAGAATGTTTAGATATATGCTTGACATTTCAACAGCCTGCTTTATCTCGATAAGTACATCCTCCAGAAGGTCCTGATCCTCTTCATACAGCTTTATATATCTGCCGCGCATCATTTTTTCGAGGGTGGTCTCATCCGATTTCAGCGAAGTTGAAAAGTATACAAGCGATTTTTGTAAATCAAGAAGCTGAATAAGCTCCTTGTTCTTCATGGATTTGCGAAGCTGTTTCTCCAGTAAAATAGAAATTTTATCAATCTGTTTTAGATATTGCAAAAACCGTGTCGCGACCCGCAGAATGATAAAGAGGACAAATTGTGTTTTTAATCCGGTTTGAACATTTTTTACAACGCCTTCGGTAAATTCTTTGATTATGGCATTCTCCCGCAACGATACGGTAATAACATGGTCGGGGGTAACCAAAATCCCGATAGGCATGGTCGAATAAGTGATCCCCACATCACTTTTCCCCGAAACCGGAGTATCGAAAATCACCAGAGTATTTCCGTCCTCGCTTTCGATACGTGCCGATTCCTCCTCGTCCAGAGATGCACGGAGGAAGTCGGGCTCTAGCGAAAAGCGTGAGATAAGAAAATCTACTTCACGCTCATCCGGATTAACTACATCAATCCAGCAGCCATCCTCAAGCTCATCCAACCGGCAAATGCGGCCGTCTATTGTTTTGTAATATTTGATCATTTGCACACCCCTTTCCGGGGCGCGTCAACCGAGGATACGGCGCGTCCCGATATTTGATTTATACCGACATAATCGACCTGCAGGGTCAGGGCTCACCATATCCACCTCCGTCTTTTGACAATTAATCATGGATTGTTTCACAGTAAACAGTATATCATAATCAAAAAATAATACAAGAATAATTATGTTACAACATAAACCGTAGGGGAGGATTCCATATCCTCCCGTGCGATTATTATAAAGCATCCGGTTACCACATGCATAGTATGTGGATTACTGTACATAAAAGGTCTGTCAAAAAAGAGTAACTTCTCTTTTTTGACAGACCTTTTCACATCAATTTAAAATTCTATCCAGCGCTTCCCTTACCGGCATCCACATCTCCTGTTTTTTTTCAAAAAGCATAGCGCGAGCAGGGCTGGTGGAGGGCAGGACGGTTTTTTTAAGGTTATAAAACACATCCGGCTTTACGAGTCTTTTATAATATTCCGCCGCATTATTTGAATTGAAGAAAATCGCTTCCAAATTGGGGCATTTATCTGCCAATATATTAAAATCATTTGGCTGAGGCTTTCGGATCGAGGCGTCTGCGCTCCCCTGCCTTTCACAGCCTTTCAGTACATCCCACAGGGCTATCCGCTTTTCCTTTAAGTATTTCACCCGCAGCTCGTATTCAAGAGGGGGTTCCTCGTTCCAAAGGCCGAAAATAATTCGCCAGAAAGCATTCTTGGGGTGACCGTAATACTGTCCGTGTTGTATAGAGGCTACAGACGGCATGGTTCCGAGTATTAATATAAGCGCATCATCCGATGCAATGGGAGCAAAGCCTTTAAGCATATTATTTCCCTTTATTAATATATTTTTACAATAACATATTTATATCATATTTCAATCCCATTTGCGGAGACAACACAGCGGTTGACCATACAGTCAATTTGCGATAAAATGTATTTATACCAAAAATAATAAATTAATAGAAACGGAATCATCATGCTTAATAAAAAAGAAAGAGCAAACAAGGCAATTGCAGTCTTGAAGCAACTATATCCGGATGCGGAATGTTCTCTTACATCATACAGCGCGCTTGAGCTTTTGATAGCGACCCGCCTCTCCGCTCAATGCACCGATGCGCGTGTAAATTTGGTTACACCCGCTTTATTTGAACGCTACACTTCACTTGAAGATATTGCCGAAGCCGATGTTAAAGAGGTCGAATCCTACATACATTCATGCGGTTTATATAAAACCAAGGCTCGCGACATTGTGGCGATGACAAAAATGCTGCGGGATGTATATAAAGGGATTATTCCGGACACTGTTGAAGAATTAATCAAGCTTCCCGGGGTTGGGCGCAAGACAGCCAACCTTATTGTGGGGGATATATTTGGCAAGCCGGCGGTAGTCGCAGATACACATTGCATACGTATTTCCAACCGTTTAGGGCTTTGCAACACCAAAGACCCGTATAAAGTGGAGATGGAATTGCGTGATTTATTGCCACCCGAAGAAAGCAATGCATTTTGCCACAGGCTTGTTCTGTTCGGACGTGATATATGTTCGGCGCGGAAACCGCGCTGTGATTTTTGCCCTCTTCAAAGTATTTGTCCTGACTTTATTGCAAGAAAAATATAATGCCCTATATCCTCTGCGTGACCTTTAATCCGGAATTCGTATCCTTTTTATTGTTTATATGCTTGATACAGCATTTATAAATGGGCAGGGCTATTAAACTTAATGCACCCCATAATACGCTGTAAAGCAGACAAACCTGACCTTTAATGTTCATAAACATTTCGCTGTAATCCCATACATTCATTTTAAGTCGCAGGTTAAATATACAGCCGCTGATAAATTCTATTAATGATATCGCAAGCGAGCATAAAGCGCAGCGAATAACAAGGTGGCGCTTGCATATTGTATGGATGTGCCCGATTAAATTAAAACATATACCACCCACAAAAAACATTGTCCAATGGGTATATCCCCTCCATAACAGCTCTAATATATTATATGCGGTTCCGCCGATTAAAAAAAGCAGTATTGTACATCTTATTTTTCTCAGCCTTGCCATTAATCTTTACCCTCCGAATTATAAAATCATGAATATTATCTTCCCCCTTTATTTACATGAAAATCGGAGTAATTTTTTCCTGTCTGCATTACAACCAAGGTGGTGAATCATATGCAAAAAGAAATGAAAATGAGTAAACCGGTTTTTGTCAAGGAAAACAAAAACAAATACCGGCAAAAAGCAACCGATAAATTAAACTATTCAAAGCTGTTTTGGATCTTTCTCATCGGATGTTTTATCGGCGTCGTTTTTGAAACACTGTACTGCATAATCATGCGGGGCCGATATGAAAGCCGTGTCGGAGTAATATACGGACCGTTTAACCCTGTTTATGGAGTTGGGGCGGCTTTGTTGACCATTTGTCTCAGGCGGTTAAGGAACAAGCGGGATCTCTGGATTTTTCTCGGGAGTGCGGTTATCGGCGGCGCATTTGAATATTTGTGCAGTTTTTGTCAGGAACTCGCATTTGGCACGGTTTCTTGGGAATACAGCCATACACAATATAATTTTAACGGTCGTACAAACATAATGTATTCTTTTATCTGGGGGTTGCTCGGGCTGATATGGGTAAAAGAAATATATCCGAGACTTTCTTCACTTATTGACCGTATACCCAAATATATAAATAAGATATTGACCGTTGTTTTAAGCATTTTTATGTTGATCAATATGCTTATATCCGCCATGGCATTGGAAAGGCAAAGCAGAAGGCGGATTGGTGTTTCACCCACAAACAGTATTGAGAAATTTCTTGATGAGCATTATCCTGATGATTTATTAAATGAGATATATCCCAACATGATGGTTGTAATACTAATTTAATTTATAAACATAGATAATATCCAAGTCCGTTGTATATCTTCTTATTATGATATTTCTATATATTTATTTTAAATTAGTATAAGCAGCATAAACTCAACCGATGGCTAATACCAATCTCATTAAGCGTGATAAGCATAAGAAAACCGCCGAGAATTATAGTTCACGGCGGTTTTTATATCGATATTTTACCATAATTAATTCAACATTTTCATAAATTCTTCCTGGTCAATAATACGGATACCCAGCTGTTGCGCCTTTGTCAATTTACTGCCGGCATCCTCTCCTGCCAAAACCAAAGATGTCTTCTTTGATACGCTTGAAGCAGTATTGCCACCATATTTTTCAATCAGTTCAGCTGCCTCATCACGCTTAAGGGTTGGTAAGGTGCCTGTCAAAACAAAGGTCATACCCGAAAAGCGAGCATCAATCCGCTCTCCTTTTTTTCGCATATTCACCCCTGCTTCACACAGCTTATCGATAAAATGACGGAATTGCGGCAGTGAAAAAAAGCGGACTGCACTCTCTGCCATAATACCGCCAAAGCCGTCAATCGCGCCTATTTTCTCCTCAGAAGCATTCATTATGCTCTCCATATCACCAAAACGGTCGGCCAGCAGCTTGGCAGCTTTTTGACCTATATGCCGTATTCCAAGGGCATAAATAACACGATAGAGGTCATTCTCCTTCGATTTATTAATGGCGTTTATCAGGTTTTCAGCCGATTTCTTGCCCATGCGCTCAATCTTAGATAATGATTCGGCCTCAATTGAATAAAGTTCATAGGCGTTTTTTATTAAATTATTCGAAACAAGCTGTTCTACCACGGCCGGTCCTAATCCTTCAATATCCATGGCATCGCGTGAAGCAAAATGGATTATATTTCTTATTCTTTGGGCCGGGCACTCAGGATTTTGGCATCTGAGAGCAGCCTCACCCTCCTCGCGAATAACCTTAGATTCGCAGGAGGGGCAGAAATCCGGCATTTCATAGGGAACAGCGCCTTGCTGGTGCTCAATCACCCTCACAACCTCGGGTATGATATCCCCCGCCTTGCGCAGAATTACCTTGTCTCCCTGACAGAGCCCTTTCTCCCGTATAAAATCCTGATTATGAAGGGTGGCACGGCTAACCGTTGTTCCCGCAAGTGTTACAGGCTCAAATATGCCTGTGGGTGTCAAAACTCCGGTACGCCCGACATTAATTTCGATATCAATAAGGGTCGTTTGCTTTTCTTCGGGCGGATATTTAAATGCAGACGCCCATTTTGGAAATTTCGAGGTGCTTCCAAGTTTGCGGCGTTGTGTAAAGTCATTCACCTTCACAACTGCCCCGTCAATATCAAATGGCAGATTTGCCCTGATATCGCCTATTCTTTCTACCTCATCAATTACTTCATCTATTGATTTAACAACCTTATAAAACGGTATAATCGGGAAGCCCAGCTCTTTCATAAATTCAAGTGATTCTGAATGTGAACCGATCGTCGTGCCTTCAATAAACTGAAGATTAAATACAAACAAATCAAGATTACGCCCGCGCGTCACCTCAGCATCCTTTTGTCTGAGGGAACCTGCTGCGGCATTACGCGGATTTTTAAAAGTCTTTTCACCGTTTAAATCCTGTTGTGTAACCAGTGCGGCAAAGCTCTCCTGAGGCATATAAACCTCCCCGCGAACTATTATCCGCGGCAAGCTGCTGTTCAGTTTTTCGGGTATCGATTTAATTGTTTTAAGGTTATGGGAAACATCCTCTCCGATTTGACCGTTCCCCCGCGTTGCTCCGCGTACAAAACGGCCGTTTATATATTCAAGCGCAATTGATAATCCGTCAATTTTAGGCTCGACAACATAAACCGGAAAATTGACCGATTCGCGCACCCGTCGATCGAATTCTCTGAGTTCTTCAAGTGAAAATACATCCTGTAAGCTTTCAAGCGGGACCTCATGCACCACAGTAGCAAACAGGGTTGATACCTCTCCCTGAACCTTCTGAGTATATGAATCCGGTGTAACCAGTTCCGGATATGCTTCCTCGATATCACGCAACTCTTTTGTCAAGCTGTCAAACTCATCGTCTTCAACCAAGGGAGCGTCCTGCTCATAATACATACGGCTGTATTCATCAATCAATTCTCTTAATCGCTGTACCCGTTTTACGGCATGTTCATATTCCATATTTTTAATTATCTCCTTGATACATCCGATTATAATTTATCTTTATAGGGTCAAAACTCAAGAACATTATACCAAATACAATATATTCATGCAAAGCTTTTATTGAGTGCGGGCAACCATCCATTGCGGTACCTCACCGACAATTATGCACTCTGCGACGGTAAAGCCGGTTTCCACCTCTGTTGCTATACTTTTTCCCTGTATTACCGTAAATATCTTTACCTTTACATCGATGGTTATGTAATGTCTAGTCTGGTTGATTCCCGCACCTTCAAATTTATTTGAAAACGAAGTTTCAACCGTTGAATTCATTGGTACTTTAATGTTTATATTCGGACCGCGTCCTGTAAGCAAGCCTCCGGCAAGAGAACCTGCCGGTATTTCTACCTCTTGAAATTTCTGTTTTCCCAGCTCTTCCAATATAGCCGTACTCACTTCGGATTTTACCAGATTTACATTGCCGGTGTTTATCTCAATAGAGGATATTTCTCCCTGTTCATCCTTGATAACCGAAGAGAGCCTGTCATATTCAATACTTGTCTTTCTTAACACCTTTTCAACCGCATCATTGACCGCTCTTGTCGCCGCTGTAACCGCTTGATTATTGCCATAGGTTTGAATCATGGGACGAACCTTTCGGTCAATCAGCCAAATTGTCAAAATCCCCAATATTATTATAACAGAGAAAATCAAGATAATAGTCCTTTTGACTCTGCTTTTTCTGGTATGTCGCACAAAGCTCCCCTCCTTTAGGAACCTGTATTATACCAAAAACTGATAAAAGAGGCTGATGCTCAACCTTGGTTTTGCAACAGCCACTTTTATTCCGGATACTGATTTAATTTATAAACATAAATAATATCAAAGTCAATATGTATCTTCTTATTATTATGATATTTCTATATGTTTATTTTAAATTAGTATTGTTTGGTACTAATCAATGTTCTATGTAATATTGTTTTTTTATTCCGAATATTTTACGAAGTACCCCCCCGATAATCTTAGGGCTTTTTACCACTACTACCTTCATCCGTGACTCCTCCATTCAGTTTTTTACCAGACAAAAACCCATGAATATAAGTGCCACAGCAGCCAATATCAGTATAAACTGCACCGGGCAAATGGTCGCCAGTAAAAGTCCGGCTCCGAAAGCGGCAAAAACAAAGCCTGCACAGTTACATCGTCTCATCACCAACACCATCCCTTATACCGATATCGACTACGGCGGTTTTCCGCGTCTTAGTACAGCATATTCCGGGACTGTAAATATGGTGTCAGTCTTTTGAAAGAAAAATCATCAGGACTCCTTGTTTAAAAAATATTTCGACAGAGCGGTTTAAAAATTCGTTGCTTACTCCCAACGGATAATCAGGTGTCAATGTGGCATTTACCAGCTCATATTCGGCATTATGGACGGTCAATCCCGAAACCGTTCCTCCGTAAGGCAGAAGTGATAAAAAACAATCCTTTACCGGTTCGACAATCACCCTACCGGGAAGATGCATTTCTACAATATTGTGTTCATCTGCCAAAACCGCTTTTGCATTGTTTTGCACCAAAAAAAGCATAACCGCAAGATTACCAAAGGTATGGTCAAGCCGTCCGCCGCTTGCGCCCAGAAGCAAAAAATTCTTAAAGCCGTGTTCCAGCCCTATACGCGCTGCCGCCATGGTGTCTGTGTCATTTTTTTTAACAGGGAGCAAAGAAACAGGCGCATCAGTATCGTCAGCTTGTTCACGGGAAATGGAATCAAAGTCCGCCACAATCTGTCCTATTTCAAGGCCCAGTTGTTTTGCCAAATTTATACCGCCGTCTGCCGCAATTACCCAATCGTCCTCATGAAGCAGAGGTTTGAGAATATTAATATTTTCGACCGGAGCTGCGCCGCATATCACACAGCGTCTTAATTCTGCGGATTTAATATCCAATGTCATTCCCTCCGCCGATACTAATCACTTATACAAAATGTGATTAATATTAGTTCCATTCCTTTAGATTTTTAATTTCCTCATATATAGCCTTGTAATTATCATGGCGTTCTTTCATAATACCGCCATTTTTAACAGCCTCGAGAACTGCACAATCTTTTTCTTTAATGTGTGAGCAGCCGGTAAAACGGCATTTTTCAACATAATCATCAAAATCGCGAAAGCAAGATGCCAATTCCTCTTTATATATTCGAACGGTGTGCTCAAAGTCTAAGGAAGAAAAGCCGGGGGTATCAACTATCCTTCCGCCAAAACTCAATTTGAATATTTCTGCGGTTCTGGTGGTATGACGACCCCTGCCCAGCTTTTTGCTAATCTCTCCGGTTTGACTGGTTTGAGAAGAATCAAGTGCGTTTATAAGGCTTGATTTACCTACACCGGAATTACCGCAAAAAACACTCAGATGCCCGGTAAGGCGTTTTCTTAAAAATTCAATCCCTTCTCCTGTTTTTTCAGAAACAGAAAAAACCTCAAACCCAGAGTATTCATATATTTGCTCAAGCCTTTTGGTATCCTGCAAATCGGATTTTGTAATCACAATAACAGGCTCAATCCGATTTTTCTCTGCAATTGCAATCATCTTATCGATCACAAGGGTGTTGGGTTCGGGCTCGGTTATCGAGACGACAATAACCAGTATGTCCAGATTTGCCACCGGCGGACGCACCAGTATGTTACGCCGCTCCCCGATTTCCTCCAGCCAGCCGGTACTATCATCCAATATTGAAATACGCGCGACATCCCCGACAACCGGGGTTATTCCACTCTTTCTGAATATCCCCCTTGCCCGACATTCATATACAATATCGGCGGCTTCAACATAATAGAAGCCGCCGACGCATTTCAAGATTACGCCTTCCAAAAGCAGGGTCATCGTATTCCTTCCTGTTAATTCAGCCATTAATTATATACGGTCGTGGATGTCGTTGTTGTGATGCTTGTTGAGGTGGTGTTTGAGGTAGTGGAGGAGGTTGCGCCTGATACTTCATTGTATTGGGGTCCAAAGGTTATTTCACTGTACTGCTCATTACTGTACACCGTATATCTGACATAATCATTAAATCCTTCGCTGCCTGTAGCCGTATGCTTCCTAAGCTTTATAAGAACGTCATATTGACCTTTTGTCTCGGTTAATTTCAAAATTGCCGTATTAATCGGTACAAAGTTATTATTATCAAACTTAGCCGCATGCTTACCGTCAATATAAACAATCATATCCAGTGGCGTAGTGGTATTCGGCATAGGAACCACCAAATCAAAGTCTTTAAATCCTGATGCAACCGTTATATCTATGGCTGAGCCGGGAGCCAGCATTGTATCCTTTGCGGGATTTTGGCTTATGACGGTGTCTCTGGGATAACTATTATGATTTATATACACTGTCTTTCCTACGATAAAATTGTTCTGTAATATGGTTTCTTTGGCAGTCTCTATATTGGTGAGAACAATATTCGGAACCTTTTCATCCGGTACAGGCGTTTTTCCTGTGCTTACAAACACCTGTACGGTGCTTCCCTTGGCAAGCTGCTCTCCCGAAGACGGCAGAATTTTGATAACAAAATCCACTTCTACTTCTTCGCTTGACTTTTGGATAAACTGAACCTTAAAGTTACTGTTAACAAGCCTCTGCTCAACAACATCCTTATGCTCGTTCTTTCTGACATCAGGTATTGTTATCATCTGAGGTCCTTTGCTGATGGTCAGCTTAACCGCCTTTTTTAATTTAATTTTGGTAGGAGCTCTGGGCTCTTGCTCAATAATCTCACCCTCCGGCACCGTTTCACTATTCACAAAATTCGAATCAAAACTAAATTTATCAAGATATTCTTTATTGTTTACTACATCGGCATAGTTCATCCCGATAAAATTTTGAACTTCAACCTCTTCGGTAGGCTTTTCCCCGAAGATTTTCAGCATAAATACGATGCCGGCAAACAGTAATCCGACAAGAACAAAAGCACCTGCAATCGCCGCCAAAATAGGAATTACCGGCGTACTCTTATGCTCTCCCTCATCTTCATCGTATTCATCTCCGGCTTCGGAAACGTTATCCTCAGCCCCATCTGCGCCCTTAACCCTGGTTATAGCTTCGACAAAGCGTGTCGGCGTTTCATCGACGAAATATTTATATGCAAAGTGAATACTGGGATTGCGTTTGAATTCATCAATATCATACAGCATTTCGGCAGCAGACTGATACCTTTTTGCCGGATCCTTTTGCATTGCTTTAACGGTGATTTCCTCAAGCCCGTCGGGAATATCCGGATTAATTTCATGCAGATTTTCAGGCTCGGTCTGCATTTGCATGATTGCAACAGAAACCGCATTATCCGCTTCAAAAGGAAGCTTACCGGAAAGCATCTCATACAACATAACACCCACGGAATATATATCGGCCTTTTCATCGGTAATTTCGCCGCGTGCCTGTTCAGGACTGATATAATGTACCGAACCTATTGCCTTTTCGGTTGCACTTGTAAGTCGAATATCACTGCGTGCAAAACGGGCTATTCCGAAATCGGTAACCTTTATGGTTCCGTCTGCCAGAAGCATAATATTTTGAGGCTTGATATCCCTGTGAACTATCCCCTTATCGTGAGCATGCTGAAGGGCGCGCAATATTTGAACGGTAAAGTGTACCGCTTCTTTCCAGCGAATATCCTGCTGTTGATCGATATATTCTTTAAGTGTAATCCCATCAATAAATTCCATTACTATATACTGAATTCGATCGCCAAAGCTTACATCAAAAACCTTTACAATGTTTGGATGCGACAGTATTGCAATGGCTTTGGATTCATTTTTAAAGCGGCGGGTAAATTCTTCGTTTGCAAGAAATTCATCCTTTAATATTTTTACGGCAACAGTCCTGTCGTCAATGGTATCATACGCCTTATAGACGTACGCCATTCCGCCGACACCGATAACCTCACGGATTTCGTATCTGCCGTCAAGCCGCTTTCCAATATATTTATCCATGAAAAATCACCCCTGAACTAACTTTTTTTTAAGCAATGACAACTACAGTAATATTATCACTGCCTCCGGCCATGTTTGCCGCATGTATAAGCCTTTCCGGCACAGCTTCGGTGTCGGTGGATTTTACAAGTTTATATATTTCATCAGTCTCTATCAAATTTGTCAGACCGTCGGTACAGATAAGTAATAGCTCTTCTTCTTTTAATTCCATTTCGCCGTAATCACAATCCACGATATCATCTACGCCCAAAGCCCGGGTTATGAAATGCTTACGCGGATGAGTGCGTGCCTCGTTTTGTGAGAGCTGCCCCTTTTCGACCATTGCCTGCACAATGGAATGATCTCTTGTAATCTGCTCAATACCATCATCATTTATAAAATAAACACGGCTGTCACCGACATGGGCTATATATACTTTTCTGCCTATAACTATGGTTACAACCACGGTGGTTCCCATTCCGTGAAGATTTACATCCGCCATTGATGCATCATAAATATCTATATTGGCAGCAGCAATAGCAGATTCCATAAGATTCCGTATTGATTTGTCTGCAAGCCCCTCTCGGTATACATCGATAATCCGGTCGGAAATAACCTTGACTGCAGTAGAGCTGGCGACGCTGCCGCCGTTGACTCCGCCCATACCGTCACAAACAACACAAAACAATCCGTCATCAGCAATTGTTCCGCAGATAAATGCATCCTGATTGCTTTCACGGACACGCCCGGTATCTGTTTTGCCATATGCTTTCAAGTTATCCCCCCCTATCATCCTATTATAATCAATAGTATAAAACTAATGAATATATTACTCTTTTTCCTTGTTGCGACGAAGCTGACCGCAGGATGCATTAATATCCGATCCCAATGTGCGCCGCACGGTAACATTGACACCCAGCTTTTCTAAAATCGCTTTGAACGAGCCAAGCCTCTCATCCGAGCTGCGTCGAAGTTTATTTTTCGGTACAGAATTAAGAGGTATTAGATTTACATGACAGAGAATTCCTTTAAGACGGGCGGCAAGCTCCATTGCACATTCATCGGAATCATTGACTCCATCTACCATTGCATATTCAAAGGATATCCTCCGCCCTGTAGTCTTTGCGTAAATGCTGCAGGCTTTGAGCAACTCCGAAATCGGCCACCGCTTGTTAATCGGCATCATTTGTGACCTGATATTGTCATTCGGAGCATGGAGAGAAACAGATAATGTGAGTTGAAGCTTATACTCCATCAACTCATATATTTTGTCAACAAGACCGCAGGTGGAAAGGGATACATGCCTCATTCCGATTTGAATACCGCCCGGTTGACCAAGCAAATGCAAAAAGCGTATCACATTATCGAAATTATCCAGAGGTTCGCCCATTCCCATAAGTACGATTGAAGAAACGCGAACCCCATGATCGGATTGTGCGGATTCAATTTGTGCCAACATTTCAGAGGCAAGAAGATTGCGGACATAGCCGTCCATCCCGGTTGCACAAAAGGAGCACCCCATTTTACATCCGACCTGGGTGGATAGACACTGAGACCACCCGTGATGATACTCCATCAATACTGATTCCACATTTTCGCCGTCGTCAAGGGCATAAAGATATTTTACAGTATTATCCCTTGCAGATACAAGCTTTTTTTCGATTTTTACTGAAGAAATGTGAAATTTTTTATTCAATTCAGCCCTTAATTTTAGGGGAATATTACCCATATCGTCAAAATTCGTCACACCGCGATCCAGCCATGAGCGAATTTGAGCCGCACGATAAGCAGGAACCTCCATGGATGCCAGATGAAAACGCAGTTCCTCAAGCGTCAGTGATTTACAGTCGATAAGAGCCATATAGTCACCTCGATTCGGCAGTCTTCGCGTTTTTGGTAAAACCGGCAATATAAAAGCCGTCGGTACCATGTATCGGAGGAAGAAGGGTTATCTGATGTGAGGGTTGCCGAGTCAATGCGTGAAAGCAGTTTTCTATTGGCAAAATACGGGGCGAAAATTCGGGATGCAGGCTTAAAAATCGATCGGTTACCTGCTCATTTTCAGCCTTGTTCAGCGTGCAGGTTGAATATTGAAGCACACCGCTCTGACGAACCATCCTTGATGATTCATTGAGAATTGACAGCTGAATTTCAGGAAGCGAAGCAAAGCTATCAATCGGTTTATACCTGATTTCGGGTTTCCTTCTGATAACCCCCAAACCGGAACAGGGTACATCGCATAATACACGATCAAATTTCTCTATAAGCGAGGACGGACAAGGCTTTGATGCATCCCTGACAACGGTAATTATATTTGTTGCACCGGCAAGCTTTATGCGCTGTTCCATTGCATCACATTTTGACGGATTTATCTCCCCAGCCAGTATTTCCCCCTCATTTTCCATAAGTTGCGCCAGGGTAAGGCTTTTACCGCCGGGAGCCGCACATACATCCGCAACCCGTTCGCCCGGCTGAGCACCCAGAGCCATGCAGCAAAACTGTGACGCTGTATCCTGATGATAATAACAGTTTTCGGGAAGTTCTGCAAGTCTTTTTAAGCATGTGCCGTCTTTTATGTCATAACAAGCCGAAAGGAAGGGATTTTTGGTGAATTCTATTTCGGCTTTTTTAAGTATATTTTCAAATTCTTTTTGTTTTATCTTGATTGTATTAAGGCGAATTGTTACGGGGGGAGGTTGATTTGCGCTTTCTGCCAAAAGCACCGCCGTCTTATTTCCGTAATCTGATGACCAGAGCTTAATAAGCTGTACCGGGCAGGAGGTTCGAACCGAAAGCCCCTGCTCATTATCGGGAAGATCGTCAAACAAATGATCGCGATTGCGTTTCACTGCGCGAAGAACGGCATTTATAAATCCCGCCGCTTTATCCTGCTTCATTGAACGCGCAAGCTTTACCGTTTCGTTCACGGCGGCTGAAGCTGGTATTTTATCCATGTATATAAGCTGATAACAGCCAAGCCGCAGCAGTTCTCGAACAATCGGATGCATTTTTTTAATGCGGACACTTGAATGCCGCTCTATAATATAATCAAGGGTGATAAGGCGTTCAAGCACACCGTAAAAAAGCCTTGATATAAGCGCCCGATCGGCGGAAGATATCGCATTTTCATCATTTCGGTCGGTAAGCAGCAGGTCAAGTACCGCGCTTGAGTAACCGCCCCCTTGATGTACGCTAATCAATGCCTCGGTCGCAAGACGGCGCGCGTTTTTATTCATCAGCGGTTTCTCCGTCCGCACCCAAAAATAATATTGTTTCGGGCAATACCCGACCTATATCCAAAGGGTGACCTCTCAAATATACTTCTGATGCCATTCGTTTTGCTCCCTCAAGCTGTACCTCAATTAATTCTATTGCGGTGTTGCCCCCGCACGCTATGGTAAGCGGAGATGTACTTATGACGGTGCCTGGTGGGGATTGGTTTCCGTTTATAGGCTGTGAAGAGTGGACTTTTAGCTTTTTTCCCCCAACCTTGGTATATGCCGACGGCCATGGATTAAGCCCGCGTATTAAATTATGAACCGATATTGCAGGCTTATTAAAATCGATTGGGCTTAATTCACGACTTAGCATCGGAGCATAGCTCGAAAGTGAATCATCCTGCTTAACAGGATTTAATCTGCCTGATTTCATTAATCTCAATGTATCGGAAAGTACATCTGCCCCCTCTCTAGCAAGCAGATCATGAAGCTCCCCCGCTGTCATGTCGAGCGTAATTTCGACACTTCGTTTTAAAAGCATATCCCCGGTATCCAACCCCGCATCCATCAGCATTGTTGTAACTCCGGTATGTTTCTCACCGTTAATGATTGCCCACTGTATGGGAGCTGCCCCCCTGTATTTAGGGAGTAGGGATGCGTGCACATTGATACATCCGTGTTTGGGAAGTTCAAGAATTTCCGGCGGCAGAATTTGTCCGTATGCCACCACAATGACAACATCGGCGTGGCATTGATTAATTTTCTCCAATGCCTCTTTATTATTTTTCAGTACAAACGGTTGATAAACCTCGATGTTATGTGTTAAGGCGCACACCTTTACAGGCGGCGGAGTTAATGTATAACCACGTCCCTTTGGCTTATCTGATTGGGTTACTGCCAGAACTACATCATGTCCGTCATGGACAATCCTGTTAAGGCATGAAACGGCAAATTCCGGTGTTCCCATAAATACAATTTTCAATTCCGTAACCTGCCTTTCTTCTTTTAACCAATCAGTTCATCCGGGTCAAGCATCCGAATCACATGCTTTTTAAATATAATACCTTCTAAATGGTCATTCTCATGGCAGATACAGCGCGCTGATAAACCTTCACCATCCAGAGTATACTCTTTTCCGTATCTGTCCTGAGCCTTTATCTTTACAAAATTAGGGCGGCAGGTTATACCGTATTCACCAGGACAGGATAAGCAACCCTCAACATCCTCCTGCTTACCCTTCTTTTCAATAATTTCAGGATTAATAACCTCCACAACGCCGTCTTCACCCATATCAATAATGAATAACCGGCGCAAAACACCGACCTGAGGTGCCGCAAGACCCACACCATCTGCTTTTTTAAGGGTATCCTTCATATCATCGATAAGCTGCCATAATCTTTCATTGAATTCGGTTACCGGACGGCTCACCTTGTATAGAGTTTGGTCATCTTCGGTTATTATTTTTCTTATAGCCATCTTGTTCATCCTTTCAAGAGAAATAGGTAATATGCTTTACATTATTCCGACCGGATTTATATCGACAAATAATGATATTGATTTATTTTCCGATGCTTTGGAAAACTCGGATATAAGCCGAAATGTCATTTCGCGCATTAATGCATTATTTCTGGTCTTCATAATCAGCTTATATCTGTATTTCCCTGCCACCCTGGCAACGACCGCGGGAGTAGGGTCAAGTACTATTACCGGTAATTGCTTATATTCGTTTGTCACGGTATGCTTTAACATTTTCAGAAAACGAAACGCAGCTTGTTGAACCGATTTCTCATCAATACCCGAAAACCCGAACATACATAAATCGGTATATGGAGGATACAGCATCATTTTTCTGGCGGCTATTTCGGTTTCAAAAAAGCCTTCATAATCCTGCTGCGAAGCGAGTTCAATCACATAATTTTCGGGGGTGAATGTTTGAATTAATGCCTTACCCTCAATTTCCCGCCGTCCTGCTCTCCCCACAACTTGGGTTAACAAAGCAAAGGTGTTTTCAAAACTGCGGAAGTCCCCTCCGTAAAGCGATTGGTCAGCCGATAATACACCCACCAGCCCGACATTCGGGAAATCCAGTCCTTTTGCAACCATCTGGGTGCCTATCATCAAGTTATATTCGCCTTTTGCAAACCTGCTGAAATTTTTTTCGTATGCGAATCTGGACATAGTAACATCGGTATCCATTCGTAAAATAGATGCAGACGGAAAAAGCTGCTCCAGCTCCTGCTCAGCCCGCTGTGTTCCCAATCCCGAATAACGGATTTTTGACGAGGTGCATTCCGGGCATTGGCTTACAGGCTCCTGTGAATGTCCGCAATAGTGGCACATCAGCCGCCCGTTGGTACGATGGTATGTTAGGCTGATGCTGCAGGACGGACAGCTTATTACATGACCGCATGAGCGGCAGGATACAAAGGTATGAAAACCACGGCGGTTGAGAAGCAAAATCACCTGTCTACCCTGCTCCAGCGTGTTATCAATTTCTTCCTTAAGCCTTTCACTGACAATGCCGCCCGCCACCGCTTCGGATTGCTGCCTCATATCCACAACTTCAACCTCCGGAAGTCGAGCTTCACCATATCGAGAGGTTAGTTTCTGAAAAGCATATCTTCCGGTCAAGGCGGCATGATAGGTCTCGACAGACGGAGTAGCGGAGGTCAAAAGAAGCATTGCATTTTGCTTGGCGCAACGATATCGTGCCACATCCCTTGCATGATAACGGGGGGATGACTCTGATTTATAGGTGTGTTCCTGCTCCTCATCCATTATAATAAGACCTAAATTCTCCACCGGGGCAAAAACAGCCGACCGTGTACCCACGGTAATCTGCGCCTCTCCTCTTTTAATACGCTTCCATTCGTCCATCCGTTCACCGATTGCAAGCCCGCTATGCTGCACAGCCACCCTGCTTCCGTATCTTCCTAAAAATATATGAAGCATCTGGGGGGTCAGAGATATTTCCGGAACCAATACAATAACATGCTTGCCGTCCTTAATAACTCGATCTATTAAATTCATATAAACTTCTGTTTTACCGCTGCCTGTCACCCCATACAGCAGTGATGCCGACGGCTTACCGGTTTTATATAATCGATACAGCTCATCAAAAGCCCTTTGCTGCTGCTCGTTTAACAAGACCGACTCGATTTCGGGCTTTAAGTTTTGTGTGAAAGGAGTCCTGAGTACCTCATTATCATAACACTCAACCAACCCTTTTTTTTCGAGAGCGGTCACAACGGCAGAAGTGACCGAACAAAAATAACCGATTTCACGAATCGATGCACAGCCGACCTCGGTCAGCAGGTCAATAACCTTCTTTTGCTTTTGAGTGCAGGATGATGTTGCAACCGCTTCGGACAACTCTTCCCCCTCCGCCGTTAGCTTTACCATGCGAACCGTCGCGTCTCCTACATTCCGGAATGCATCATCCGAGCGTATCAGTAATCCGCTACGAGACATTCGATCAGGCAGATCATTATCCAATGTAAGTCCCAGCTTGGTCAGCAGTCTATCCCGGTCAATCCCGTCGGTATATCCGACAACGCAGTCAAATATTGCTCTTTCTTCACCGGTTAAGCCATCAATAATATTCTTATCACATTCAGCCGCCTTATATACCGGCTTAATTTTTAGATAAAACCCGGTTGGCAGCATGGCACGAACGGCATCAAAGACACTGCAAAAAGTGCGCTCCTTCATCCAGAGCGCCAAATCCATCATTTCATCATTCAACAAAGGCTGCTTATCATACACCGAAAAAACAGGCTTCAATTTACTTACATTGGGCACAACATCATAGCCCACAATAATGCCCTGACGTTTTCGGTTTCCGCCGCCGAATGGGACTATTACACGACAGCCGCGTTTCAGCTCCCCGAGTGATTCGGGAATATAATAATCGTAAAGCTTGTCGAAATGAAGCGCAGCCTGCTCTACAGCAATTTTAGCTACTTTCGGCAGTACCATACATTTCTCCCCTTTGCTTTACGACCAAACTGCATTAAGCATTATTATCTTAAACTATCATTGTTATTATCCGAAGATAAAACCTTGTACTGTCCGCTAATAAAATCATTAATAGCAAGACTAACGGGCTTTTCTGTCATTATAATGCTTTTGTCCTCGGCTTCGCCTGCAATCTGGCGGGCGCGTTTGGCGACCGCAATGACAAGGGAATATTTATTATGATTACCCTTAATATTATCAATATCTGTTGGTTTAAGCATTGTTGATTACCTCCATTATATAATTTTCCATACGAGAATACCTCATAGATTCTGCATTTATTATTGTGTTTATTCGCTCTACAGCAAGCGGTACCTCATCATTAAGTACAACATAATCATAACGGAATGCGCGGGACAACTCCCGCCTTGCAATCTCCATTCTCCTGCAAATTGTTTCCTCTGATTCGCTTCCGCGTTCATGCAGACGGCGCTCCAATTCAACCATGGTTGGAATGGTGATAAATATCGACACAAGATCGGAGCGGTAATTCATTACCCTTTCGGCTCCCTGCACTTCAATCTCCAAAATAACATTTTTACCTTCAATTAAATGCTTGCGGACGGGTTCTTCCGGCGTCCCATAATAATTCCCGTTATATTCGGCAAATTCGAGAAGCTCACCCTGCTTTATCAGTTCTTTAAACTCGGAATGTGTCTTAAAATAATAATGTATGCCTTCTTGCTCACCGCATCGTGGAGAACGGGTTGTGGCAGATATAGACAAAACCGTATCATCCCGCGCTTTAAGAAGCCGTCTTACAATGGTTCCCTTACCCGACCCCGAAGGACCGGATAGTATTATTAACATCCCGCGCTTATTCATCCGCGTCAACTTCCTCCTCCGCACCGTCGTCATGGTCATTGAAACGATTGGCAACCGTTTCGGGCTGTACAGCAGAAAGGACAACATGATCGCTGTCGGTAATCAAGACGGCGCGTGTCCGTCTCCCGTAGGTGGCATCAATAAGAGAGCCCCTGTCCTTGGCATCCTGAATAACACGCTTAATCGGTGCCGATTCGGGGCTGACAATAGCTATAAGACGATTTGCAGAAATCATGTTGCCGAAGCCGATATTTATAAGCTTCATTATTATTCCCATATCCCTTCTTAACCTGATTTATACCCTGTCAGTTGATAAATTCGGTTTTATAGAAATGATCATCTATTCAATATTCTGTATTTGTTCGCGGATTTTTTCGATTTCTGACTTGATATCCACAACAACCCTTGCAAGGGTAACATCCTGAGACTTTGAACCTATGGTGTTTGCCTCGCGATTTATCTCCTGAACAAGAAAATCCAGCTTGCGTCCGACAGGTTCATCCCCTGAAAGCATGGTTTCAAGCTGTTTAAGATGGCTTCGCAACCTTACCGTTTCCTCTGCCACGTCAGTCTTATCCGCATATAATGCAGCCTCGGTCAATATTCTCTGCTCATCTATGGGTGCTTCGTTAAGAAGCTGAAGCATACGAGCTTCCACCCTATCCATATGTTCCTTAACCGTAATCGGTGAGCGTTCCTCAACAATTTTTACCGACTCCAAAATGGCGGCGGCGCGTTGAATTATGTCTTTACGCAGAGCTTCACCCTCTAGCTCGCGCATGCTCACAAATCGCTCAAGAGCTCCATCTGCAACCTGCCTGACAATCACCCATACAGCCTCTTCATCCTCTGCCATACGCCTAACGGTCAGAACATCGGGAAATCGCGCAAGGGATGCAACGGAAATATCATTTTTGAGCCCGTATTTTTTGCTAAGCTCGTTAAGCGCCTGCAAATAACCTTCTGCCAGAGTATAATTGAGGTTTACAGCACCAAGCGGAGCGTCAATCGCTTCTATCCATACATAAACGTCAACCTTACCACGGGATATGGTTTTCTGAATATGGGGTTTTAAATATTCATCTAAAAAGCCGTAGGCACGCGGAACCCTTGAGGAATACTCATAATAACGGTGATTAACCGATTTAACTTCCACGGTAATATCCATCCCGTCGATGGTTTGTTGGAACCTGCCATACCCGGTCATGCTTCTTATCATACTGTTCATTCCTTTAGCGGTTGTTCTTTATTTTACCAGTGAATGCCGCCTTCTGTCAACCTGTTAGATGTCAAACCGGATGAACCAAATTCTCGGTATCCAGATGGTTTGTGTCTATGCCGTATTTCTTGTTGCGACGCTTTTCAAAAAAGTTTAGCGCAACCTGACCAAACTGAGCATATGTGAGTATATCCTCTTCCTGCTCATACCACTCGCTGATCTCTCCGCGCATTTTTTCAAGCTCGGGCTGCAGCAGGTCGGCGGGACGGCAGGTAATCGGCTGTTCGTCACCGATTGTTTTTTTTGTGAATTCTGGGCTAATCGGTGCAGGAGTACGGCCGTATTCACCCCTGACAAGTCCTTTGAACTCTTTGGTTACCATCTTATAACGCTCGCCGCCGATAATGTTAAACACGGCTTGGGTGCCCACAATCTGGGATGACGGAGTGACCAGAGGCGGATAGCCGCAATCCTTACGAACTCTCGGAACCTCCATCAGAACCTCATCCAGCTTATCCTCATTGCCCGACTGTTTAAGCTGACTTACAAGATTGGAGAGCATACCGCCTGGGACTTGATAAATCAAGGCGTTGGTGTCAACTTCCAGCATCTTCGGGTTAAGCAGCCCGTTTTCAAGATATTTATGGCGCAATTCAGAGAAGTACCGGGTTGCTACATTGAGCTTTTTAAGATCTAGACCGGTATCATACTCGGTACCCGCCAGCGCCGCCACCATAGACTCGGTAGCCGGATGGGATGTTCCCATTCCCAAAGGTGATAATGCAGTGTCGATTATATCTGCTCCCGCTTCAATCCCTTTAAGCAGAGACATATTTGCTATCCCTGCCGTAAAATGCGAGTGAAGCTGAACGGGAATTTTAACACTCTCCTTCAGAGCCTTCACAAGATCATAGGTTTCAAACGGAACAAGCAGACCTGCCATATCTTTAAGGCAGATTGAATCGGCACCGGTTTCCTCAAGCTCCTTTGCATATTTTACAAAATACTCAATATTGTGAACCGGACTGGTGGTGTATGAAATTGCAACCTGTACATGGGCCCCATCCTCTTTTTTTGCCGCTTTTATGGAGGTTTCAAGATTTCGAATATCGTTAAGCGCATCAAATATGCGGATTATATCAATACCGTTGCCTATCGATTTTTGGACAAAATATTCAACAATATCATCTGCATAATGCCGATAACCCAGCATATTCTGCCCTCGAAACAGCATTTGCAGCTTTGTTTTGGGCATCTTTTTACGAAGTGTTCTGAGCCTTTCCCACGGGTCCTCGTTCAGAAACCGCAGGCAGGAATCGAAGGTTGCTCCCCCCCAGCATTCCAGAGAGTAAAAACCTATATCGTCTAATATTTCAAGTGCCGGAAGCATTTCTTCTGTCGTCATTCGGGTTGCAATCAAGGACTGATGAGCATCCCTTAATATTGTCTCGGTAATGCCTACTTTTGACAAATTCGTTCATCCCTTTCCTTCTGATTTTGATTAGTGTAAGCAGCAAACTTTTTATTGTAGAGAGATAAGAAGCTTTCCTGAATCAACGCTTTCACCCTTATTCACATGTACACCGGCAACAACCGCATCTCTGGGTGACATGATTTCATTTTCCATCTTCATTGCTTCAAGAACCAAAATGACATCGCCC
>JAQUHC010000042.1 GCA_028683785.1 Oscillospiraceae bacterium | reverse complement strand
ACTCTCGCCCAGGAATTACAAAGTAAATTATCCGGTGTTACTGACCAAGCGATTCGAACAGATATACAAAACGATTTTGCCACCTCTGTCACAAAGAATCGTTCCTCTGTTTCTTACGCTTCGATACAGCCCGGTATGGATTTAAACTACTACATAACCGGACAAAAGCTCAAAGAGGATCTGGTGCTGTACGAACTACCCGTCGCGGAATCTTTTATTTTTAATTTTGCATATAATAATCTATCGGCGGTATTGGAAGAAGACAACAGCGTCACATTTTATAATGAAGATGGAGAAGCCGTATTTTTCGTCGCGTCGCCTTATATGTTCGACGCCAAGGATGATTTTAATACGGCCATTGCCGTCACATTGGAAAAAACAGAAACCGGTTGCCGCTATATATTGACACCAGACCGGGAATGGCTGGAAAATCCCGCCCGCGTCTACCCGGTCACATTGGATCCGACAGTATCGACAACACAAAATACAAACTATATTCATGACAACGGTGTCCAGCAAAGTAATCCTAGTACAAATTATATGACAACTAACCGGATATATGTTGGCTCAGGCGCAAGTTCCACGGAAGGCCGCATGTATTTTAAGCTCACCAAATGGCCAAGCGTGACGGGGCTGACAGGTGCGAATGTGGCAAGAGCACGTATGAAATTAAATTATTATCCAAACGCGTCATGGCAAACGGCTGTCGGTATAAATATAGATGTGCATTCGGTTACTGCTTCTTGGAATACCAGCACCATTACATGGAAAAGTAGAACGGCTATAGCGTCGTCAGCGATGTCCTCTATCTACATTTCCGACAGCAGGAACAAGACCAGTGGATTCAATACGTTTGATGTGACGTCATGGGTGAGGAACCATTATAACTCGCCCTCCACCGACTATGGAATAGCGTTGAGACCACGGACGATTGACTCATCCAAGACCAACCGCGCGTGTTATATCAGCAGTGATTATTATACCAATACCGCTCTTCGTCCGATTATCAATATTGATTATGTTCCAAGAATTGCGCAGGAGCGAACAAACTGGTGCTGGGCGGCCTCTATAAGGATGGCAACGGGGACAGCGCATACTCAAGCTGAGCTTGCAACACATGTTTTTGGCTCTGCCGTTAATAACGGAGTATCTTTAGCACAGCTTCTTGAGGCTGCGAATTGGGCGCGTGCCTCCGGTTCCGCCGCATTCGCAAGTCAAAACAGTGCACGTACAGAAGCGCAAATACGAACTTCTATAAATGCGGGCAGACCGGTTATCGCAGTGATTTCATGGGACGGTGGCGGTGCACATGCTATAGTTTTATATGGGTATATGCCGGTAAGCGGCGGCTTCCGATATTTTATTCATGATCCTTGGCCTGTTGGAACCGGTGCCAGCATTGCGCGTACTTATGCGCAGATAACAAGATATACATCTCCTGCAACCGGGTCACTTGGGACTTGGAACATGAGTGTATGGAGATAGGAGGCATTGCCATGAAAAAAATGATATTGATATATTTAGCATTTTCTTTACTATTCACAGCAACAGCTTGTAAAAACGGAGGGAACAACATGTCATCCGGTAATACAACAACCACAACGAATACGCAAAACAATTCTAACACTGCGAAGCCTTCCGATTCAGACAAGAAAACCGTTTCCCTTCCAAGTTGGAACAAAGATGAATATGAGCCAGTCGCGCAGGAATGGAAAACACGGGCAGAAAAGATTCTCCAGGCAGATAAAATCGATAAAGTAGAATATGCCTGCTATGACACAGGCGCTTACCAAGTTTTTTCCTCAACAGACAGCGCATTGATCGAACAGTGGAAAGTGATTATTCCTAAATTTCGGTGGACTGTTGTTCCGTATGAAGCATATATCGGATCTCCTCCCGGTGTCTTGACTTTTTATAAAGGGAAGGAGCCGATAAAATTATTGGTGGGGAACACAATATTGAGTCATATTCAACTAGAAGCCGGACACCCTGATGCGATGCTCCGCATTGACAACCTTGATGAAGTCGGCGGTGAATACACTTCGCTTTTAATGAAAATGGGCGTTCCCTCCCCTTATATCACGGAATAAAAATTTCTGTATTGACATCAGAAGGGACTGCAGCAAAACTTGCGTTTTGCTGCAGTCCCTTTCGGAGTAGCGCGTAAATTCATATGTAAAATCGGCTATGAAAAAAGCCGCTTGCTTTTATAAAAAACAAGCGACCATAATGAATATTTAAAAATAGTTGCATTTGTTTAGAGATATAAATCAATCGTCATATCTTCCCATTGATTTTTGCGAAGATAGAAGCCACATGATTTACGATATTTTTCAGCTTCTTCAAAACCAATTTTAAATGACCAAAATGGAGGAATAGCATCACTGGGTTTATATGATAAGGAATCAGACGAACAAGGAGCTGTTGTTCCCAAACGCCTACCTGAGTACCGCTCTGCACAGGCTGCTATCAAGGAAAGCAAGTAATTTCCGCTTAACCAAAATCGCATAAATAAAATTGACCTTGCAGGAGAAATTCTGGAAGGTCTTTTTTGATTTTAGTATTATTATGTTATTTCTATATATTTATTTTAAATTAGTATGAAGATTATTTGAGTAAAATTGGAAATACTATAAGAAAGAAAAGTGCAAAAGGTTGCAAAAATCATTTATAAAATTTATGAAACGATTGACTTTCCACTGTTAGAATGTTATTATATAACAGAAAAATGCAACTTGACACAAAATTCTTTTGCTTGGAAGTGGTAAAATGCAAATTCGCAGAGATTATTATTTGGATAAGCTTATTAAGAAAAAGCACAACGGTTTGATAAAGGTTATAACGGGTATTCGCAGATGCGGAAAATCGTATCTGCTCAACACCCTGTTTTATGAGCATCTTATTGAAAGCGGAGTGGATAAAAGCCATATTATACGCTTTGCGTTCGATTCTGCCGATGACCTCTATCTTATCGGAGAAAGCCTTATTGATATGGAACGAAAAAAAAGAGGGGCTGACCCCGAAAAGTTTATGGCATATATCCGTTCGCAAACTTCGGATGAAGGCAAATACTATATCCTTTTGGATGAGGTTCAAATGTTGGATTGCTTCGAGGCAGTATTGAACGGTTATATGAGGAATGACAAGCTCGATGTGTTTGTAACCGGAAGTAATGCCAAATTTTTATCAAAAGATATTATAACAGAATTTGCAGGTCGCGGTGATGAAATTCATATGTATCCATTAAGTTTTTCCGAATTTATGTCTGTATATAAAGGTGATAAATATGAGGGGCTTTCCGAATACATGCTTTACGGAGGTATCCCTCTTGTGGTTCTCAGAGAAGATGCAAAAGATAAAGCTGCTGCTTTAGAAAATCTTTTTGGCGAAATATATATTCGTGATATACAGAAAAGAAATAGAATAAGAAATATGGGTGAATTAGAAGATTTACTTAATTTCCTTTCCTCGTCAATCGGAGGTCTTACTAACCCTGAGAAGCTCAAAAACACATTTAAATCGGTAAAGAAATCGAAAATCACAGCTAACACTATTAAGAAATATATTGATTATTTTGAGGACTCTTTTTTGATTGAAATGGTGAAAAGATATGATGTTAAAGGTAAAGCATATATTGAAACTCCTCAAAAATATTATTTTTCTGACCTTGGTCTTCGCAATTCTCGTATAAATTTTCGTCAATTTGAGCAAACCCATTCAATGGAAAATGTGATTTATAATGAGCTTCGAATGCGCGGGTACAGTGTCGATGTCGGTGTTGTGCCTATTGCCGTAAAAGACAAAGACGGAAAGGTTATACGTAAACAGCTTGAGGTGGATTTTGTGTGCAATATGGGTTCATTGCGTTATTACATTCAATCGGCTTATTCTTTACCCGATGAAGAAAAAAGACAGCAGGAAATAAGACCATTCAGAAAAATTGACGATGCTTTCAAAAAAATAGTTATAACAAAGGATATTGTGCCTGCTCTTTATGATGAACATGGTATTTTAACAATGAATATTTACGATTTTTTGTTAAATCCAGACAGTATTGAAAAGCTATAATTTTTCTGCTAATGTGAAATGCAATTTATAGGATGTGATGATTTGTTAAAAGAAATTAACTATGAAACTATACTAATCTCAAATAAAAGCGACGATAAAATTATTGTTAAGACCGACAATGGCTTTCTTTTAGAACCGTATTCCAAATTTGCACTAAATGAATCTGCGGTATAATCTTCAGTATTAAATTTTATATTATCATTTTCGGACAATACATATGCTTTCTTATCTCTTAATACTGTTTCTGGTGACAAAATATCATAATCAAAATTTCTCCACCTTTTCGCGACTGCACAATAGTTTGTAACTTTTTCGCCTGAACTTTGAATTGTTATATTTGGCTTTATTAATTTGTAATCATCAGGATACGGAGATACTTTTTCTATTTGCTTTAAAGAAATCGTCTTAGCAAGATTTAATACTTCTCCTTTGTTATTTTTGTTATACGAAAATCTACCAAATGCAGTAGCGTTGATTTCACTATCATAATATAAAAACATATACCAATAATTAGGTTCGCCATTAGCCGGAAAAACACCTTTATATTCGATAAACCGCAGATTATCACCAACCTTGGTAACAACACTCTCTTCATTATTTTTAGAGTAATCCTGCAATACATCATCAATATTGTTGTATTGCCTATCGCAAATATTAAATGTATATTGTAATAATAAATACTAATAATACTGTTTTGCTCATATTACCCCCGCCTTTTTGCTTCTAAGTTTTTGAGTTATCTTGTCTGCACACCAGAAAATAAAGCAAATTATTACGCCAACCTGAATTGAAATTAGTATAGCCGGAATATTAGGCTGCATAAGAAGTGCACTTGACGAAACAATTACATGTGATGAATAGGCAGCGGGAGGGAGTCCCATAAAAAGTTTTAGATTCGCTGTAAAATGGAAAACTAAAGATGATGAAATAAAACAAACAGAGTAAAATATGCCGCTATGCTTATCTCTAAATAAAAACTGTTTGATTATAAATAACGACACACCAATACCAATTGCCAAAAATAACGGTAAAACTATCGCATTAAACAAAGCCCTTAAAAGCACAGGATTATTCAAGAATAGCTTCAGATAATTTTGCGTGCCGACAAATCTAGGTAGATTCGCTGCGTCAGCAAATGTAAAAATATATAAAAGCACGCCAATTATTACAGACGGCACTATAAACCATAAAAGATGTTTAAATGCTTTCATCACAAGACTCCTTTCTTTTGAATGGAATCAGTGCGAATATTTGGGCAATATAAATGCCCAATATTATCCATACATAAATAATATGTATACTGCTGTATGGTCTAAACAACGCCCACGCGGAAACAGCTAATGCTTGCGACGGAATGAATACAAATAATAAAGCGATCAATATAAGCCATATTATTAAGCCGATTTGCATTTTTTGAGATTTCTTTTTTCTGAAAGCGAAAACCATGTTACAAATATTAAACGCAAGAAAAGCAAGAAAAGCAAGAAAAGCAATTATAATGTGGATGACGGTTTTTGATAAAGGCAGTAAAGAAATGTTAATATCTACACCGCCAATGATCCCTATCGATGGAGGTGGAGAAATTATCCGTAGCATTTGATATAATGCGGAACCCGCTAATATGTAGCACATAGGTAACGATAATGCCAGAAAAATAATTGCTATTGTTTTTCTTAATGTTGTCATTTATTAGCTCCTTAAACTCAGAAATATCTATTATTTCGGTTGATATCATATGAGCATTGTATTTAACAAATCTGTTAAATACGAAATGTATATTGTAAATCTTATATAACTTGACTCCAGAACTATCCATAGGTATCATTATTACCTTTGAAAAAGATATGTTAGCTTAAAAATCTAATTGCACTATCATATCCGTTACTGCCTTTTGGAAGGTAATAAGAACGTGAGTAGTTATCATAGCCATTATTATAATCAATTGTAAACCTCACAATGATACAATCTGTGTTATGTTCGTGCTTTACATATAATTCATCAATAATTGTCCTGCTATTTCGCCATCGTTTATAGTAACATTAATTTTTTCAAGCGCTATCTTTTCGTCAAAGGTTTTGCCTACATCAATAAATTCGACCATTAATTTTCCCTCCGTTTTCTTATTGCTTTGATTTTTGAAAGGCTGTTTCAGCGATAGCTGTTTTTTTCTCTGATGAAAGTTCTGTATAATCTGACAAAGTGGTTGGAGTAGGCTTTTCATTGTAGAGATAAGAATAAATCATACTTGCACCCACATAACCGCCAAGTGCATTAGTATGTAAATGTGTATCGTCAAAAGCAAGCTCAAACTTTGAAAAACCTTGCGTATAAAGCGAATCGATAGCACCTTTCCAGTCCACAATATGCTGTGCAGGAAATTTGTTTCTGACGCTTGGTGCATAACTTGCTTCATTTTGAGCAGGCAGTAATACTAATTTAGTTTTTTCTGGTAATAGCTCTAAGATGCTTTCAACAGTCAACGCATCTTGGTATGAATAAAAACCACTTAAAAAAAGAAGATCGTATTCACCATTTTTAATACTATCAAAATATCCGCCGCCGTTTTGCAAATCACCTAAAAAGCGTGTAGCGGTATAATATCCTATGCTTTCATTTTCGACTGTAGCATTTGTATTATTTACGCTAAACATTTCAAATAAAATTCTACCGATTTCGGAAGAGCGAATAAAGCTATTACCTATAATAAATATCTTTATATTATCGCTTTTTTTATAATATGTATGTATTATTTCCTCTGATTTGCTTTCAGTTTCAGAAGTTGATGATGTAACACTGCTTGAACTTCTGCTTGATGGTGATGATGTAACACTGCTTGAACTTCTGCTTGATGGTGATGATGTAGCACTACTTGAACTGCTGCTTTTAGACTTCGATAATGTTGATGATGAAGCATTATCTATTGTAGTGCTGCTTGAAGAACTCGATTT
Source organism: Oscillospiraceae bacterium (assembly GCA_028683785.1). Taxonomy (GTDB): domain Bacteria; phylum Bacillota; class Clostridia; order Oscillospirales; family Acutalibacteraceae; genus Avimonas. Next base: position 7,249 of record JAQUHC010000042.1, on the reverse strand, counting down.
TATTGGTGCTGATGAGAAATCGCTACTAGAATTAGTTTTGCTCGTTGTGTCATCAACGCTATTTTCGTGACTGACATATGCGCTTGTATCATTAATTTGCTTGATGTTTTTACTGCAACCAAATAAGCAAAATGTTAACCCGAAAGTTAATAATGTACAAATAATCTTTTTCATAATATTTTTTCCTTTCTTACAATTCTGCTAATAATAAAAATGAAATTTCCTATAAATGTTGCGATTACAATAAAAACGAAAATATAAAGTAGTCTTTATATCTATTCATAAAATCACATAAATCATAATGAAAACTGTAGCTATCCATATTTTTATAATATTTTACTAAAAGCTCTTCCTCATAACTCATTCTTCCTTTCGTTTACTGCTTTTTTCCTAAATTTTGCGGGAGTTTGATCTGTATGCTCTTTAAAAATTCTCGAAAAATGTTGAACCGTTTTAAATCCGCAACGAGTGGAAACATCTTTTAAAGGTACCTCGGTAAAGGCAAGGTGCTTTTTCGCTACATTCACACGATAACGCCATAGATACTCCATCGGAGTTGTGTTTAGTTCTTCTTTAAAAAGTGCCGTTAGGTTTGTGTGATTAAGTCCTGCATTTTTAACAATATCCGCAAGGGTTATTTCACCACTGTAATGGCTTTCAATAAATAAAACGGCTTTTTTCACTCGCTCATTTTTGATGGTGCCGGAACTGTCATCACAAACAAGCAATTCACCTCGCCCTATAAGCCCGTATAGACGTTCTAATGCTATCATAATTTCCATAAAATAAGACCGCCCGCGGCAAGACCAGTACCAGTCCCGCTGATTTTCAAGCTCGTTTTTCATCTCGGTAAATGAATTTTGCAAGATTTCCAAATACTGCTCGGTGATAGGTACAACAAAAATCTTGTCGATAAATGGTTTTAATAAAAACATATCGTGGGTATGCGCGATATCACCGTAAAATTTGCTTTTAATAAGTGAAAAAGTCATATTGATATTTAAAAACTGCGGATGAAAATAAATACTTTGGCATTTAAGCTTTCGTTTATTAATTAAAACCGGATCCTCGCTTTCATCAAAGCAAATAAAGCATGGTGCCGTTGCAGTTATTGTTTTCTCACCAACATTAAAAGTGGCGTGTCCTTCGCTGATAATAAGCAATAAGTAACATTGGTCTTTAATACTTAAGTCTTTTAATGTATCGTTTGCAACGCACTCCACCTGTGCAATTTTACCTGTGTTATATTCGCGACCGATTGTATTCTTCATAATTACTATTATTGCCTCAAAGGTCCAAAACCCAAATAACCTATAAATTCATGCCATCCAAAAAACAACAAACCAATGATATTAGATGTACCGCCGTCAGAAAATTCAATTTTTTTTAAAATATGATTTCTATATAAACAGTCCGCAATCAACCCGAAAACTAACGCAAAAACAATGAATGGTAAAATAATGAAAGAAAATAATTTGCTATATAAATCGTTCTTCATTTGGTTAAGCTTGGTTTGATTATCAGCAAAATATCCGCTTAAATCAGCAAATTCATCAGTAGTATATTCACTTTGATAGAATGTTGCTTTATTTTGTTGTTCTCTTATTGTTGAAATATCATCCTTTAAAGAGACTAAGCTTATAGAAAAAATCAATGTTGAAAATATAGCCGAACAAAGAAGATATAAAGCTCCTGTCATAAACATCTTTCTGTAAAACATCCAATAAATAGACAGAAACATCGCTGCCCAATTCATATGTAAAAAGAATTTTCTGTTTTCATTCTTTTCAAAAATACCTATATAGTGTTCCTGATTATTTTCTATGAAACTTGCCATTTCACTTTTGCTTATTCCGCGAATTTCTTCTTCGACCGTATCAATAATTTCGCCAAATCTATCATATTGAACCATAAATACAATAATCTCCTCACATATTCTTGTTGCTTCTATTATATAGTAATTTTTAGGTGTTTCAATATGCAATGCATAAAAACTTAATAGTAGATAAATTTAACTTAATATTAGATAATTACTAACCCTGCATCCAACGAAAAAAAGCCGGAGGCTTTATGCTCCCGGCGATTGTATTAATACTAATACTAATACTAATATTAATCCCTCAGCTTGTATAATCCTCAAGCAGGGCGGTAAGGGTTGACTCATCAAATACCTGAATGCCGTTTTTTATGCGTTGCTGTTCTTCTTCAGGCAGGGTGGACAGATAAACGTCATACACCTGATAAGGGGCGGTGTCGGGCGGAGCGAAAACCGCCAGCTTATCCTCCCACGAACCAATCATATACATCGGTAATGCGGTGATGCTTGAGACGGTTGTCTTCTCGGGAAGAGCTTGGGTTGTTGTAACGATTGCCACAAACGACGGTTCCGAAGTAACGGGCGGAGGCTCTGTGTGACTGAAAATCGCGATTACCGCCGCAAGCAGCAAAACTCCGGTCACGGCAATTATGCTTATAGCCCGCCTATTCATATGACCCTCCCCCTTATGACATTATTTACTCATCTATTATTCCCAATATTTTGGCAGTTTATCCGTTGAAACACTAATTTATTTGGATAATGTTACAGTATTGATATTTGACATTCGGCACTCTTTGCTATAAGATATCGTTGCAGTAATGTTGTTAATTATTTTCATTTTTAAATTAGCGGTTTGTATTAAATCAGGTGAAATTTGCAGGATGGGCTTCCGAATTTCCTGCGAAAGGATGGACATGGGAAATGAATAACGCCCGCAAGAAGAAAAGCAATAACCAGCCTGCTGAGAAATTCTTTAAAAAGAAATCGGTGCGCATTACCCTGAGTGTTATCAAAGGGATAATGAAGTGCTTTCTTACTATAATACTCATCGGAATGATCACTGCCAGTATAGTCGGCAGTGTTATGGTTGTTTATGTGGTTACAAACTTTGACGGTTCTGAAGGGCTGCCCAACCTTCGCAACATCAGCCTTAACGAAAGCAGCGTTATCTTGGTTAAAAACGCAAGCGGTGATTTTGTAGAGGAGCAGCGCGTACAGGGTGCAAACAGTATTTGGAAAGGTCTCGATGAAATTCCGCTCATTATGCGAAATGCCGTTATCTCGATAGAGGATGAGCGTTTTGACGAGCATTACGGTGTGGACTGGAAGAGAACCATTTCCGCCGTCGCAAATCTGGTATTTCACTTTAACTCAAAGGAATACGGCGGTTCTACAATTACCCAGCAGCTTATTAAAAACCTTACAAAGGATGATGACGTCCGCATTACAAGAAAGGTGCGGGAAATATTTCGTGCCATAAAAATGGAGCGGGGCGAATATACAAAAGACCAGATAATCGAAGCCTATCTTAACATTCTACCCCTTGGCAGTGTTACCGGAGTCGGGGCGGCGGCAAACTACTATTTTGCCAAGGATGTGGATGAGCTTACAATTGCCGAATGTGCGGTAATTGCGGGAATAACCCAAAATCCGTCCAGATTTAATCCCTATCTCCATCCCGACAACATCAAGCTGCGCCAGCGCGATGTGCTTTATAAAATGCACCAATTGGGTTATATAACTGCCGATGAATATGTTCAGGCATATAATCAGGAGCTTATATTTAAAAGCAGCTTCAAGCGTATTGATTTTCAGGATTATTACAACGACCTTATTACCGAGGATGTAATCAACGGTCTTATGGAGAAATACGGTTATTCCAAGGAATATGCAACCCAAATGTACTTCACGGGCGGGCTTCAGATCTATTCTGCTAAAACCCCCGCGTCACAGCAGAAGGTTGAGGCGATTTTTGAAAACGATAAAAAGAATTTCCCTCCCCATAACAAGAGGGATAAGGAAGACCCGCAGGCAGGTATTGCAATAATTGATTACACAGGAAGGCTGGTGGCAACCGTGGGCGGCCGCGGAGAGAAAACTGCCAACCGTATATTCAACCGCTCCACCGACTCCACCCGCCAGCCCGGTTCCGCAATGAAGCCAATCGGGGTTTATGCCCCCGCTATTAAAGACGGATTGGTAACCTATTCGACGATTGTACAGGATAAGAAAATCACGCTGCGGAACGGGGCTAAATGGCCAAACAACTATGTTAGAAATCATAACTACGGCAAAATGCCGCTGGAAGAAGCGCTGCAGCGTTCACTTAATACCATACCCGCCCAGCTTATGGAAATGATAACTCCTCAGCGCTCCTTTGATTTTCTCACAAACAACCTGCATTTGACCACCCTTGTAAAGTCAGCCCGGGTTAATAATCAGATAAAAACAGATATTGAGTTTGCCCCCCTGACCTTGGGCGGACTCACTTACGGCGTCAAGTGTATTGAAATGTCCGCCGCGTACCAGGTGTTCGGCAACGGCGGTATATACAACAAGCCGTATTCCTTCTATCGCGTGGAGCGTAACGGTGAAGTTTTGCTGCAAAACGAACCATTAAACGAACGGGCTCTCAGCGAGGACGCAGCGTATGTAATGAACCGACTGCTTCAGCGTGTTATTGTCGGGCCTTACGGTACAGGCAGAGGCGCAAAAATCGGTAAATTTGAAACCTTTGGCAAAACCGGTACCACCAACGATGACAAGGACGCTTATTTCGTAGGCGGCACCCCTTACTATGTCGGAGCATGCTGGTACGGATATGACAACAACCAAACGCTCCGCATCACATCCTATGCCAAGAGCTTGTGGAAAAAATCCATGGATTCGCTGCATTCGGGGCTTAAGGGAAAAGCCTTTGATAAAAAGGGAAAAACGATAGAAGCCCGTTACTGTTACAGCACAGGCAAGCTTGCCACCGCAGGCTGTCCAAAAACCGCAGACGCCGTATATATTCCAGGCACGGTGCCCGACTATTGCTCTTCCCACGGCGGAGGCGGAGCACCGTCAACTTCAGGGACGACGGCAACCGGCACCACCACTGCTGCAGCATAAATTAGTAATGGAATAATCATTTACACCACCATTTTGATATGTTCGCATAGTGGCGCACCTGTGTGTGCGCCGATTTTCGGCAATTTACGCCGTTTATGCCGGTATCTTCTTAATAGATGCATAAATTTAGGGCTGACGCACATTCTTCATTATGCGTCAGCCCCGGTTTGTAATACTGAATTATTGTTAGAACATTCCGGAAACATCGTCCACCAAGTCGCCGACATTACGAAGCGCCTTGCCGACATTCTTTTTAATTCCTTTTTTATTGGCACGCATATAAGTCGTTCCGACCGCACCCAGAGCAATGCCGACCATAGCGCCCATACCGATTCCGCGAATAAAGCTGTTCACCCTTTTTGCCATTATGATTTCCTCCCACAGATTCTTATACTAATTTAATTTATAAAAATAGATAATACCAAGTCCGTTGTATATCCTCTTATAATGATATTTCTATATAATTATTTTAAATTAGTATTTTCTATATACATTATTCAGGACGGGGCTAACCCTCCGTGATTAGTGTTTCGCAAAAGCTCCGAAACTATCGGGGGAATTACTGGAAACCTAAATCTTTTCTCGAAAGGCCGTATTTTTATGCCCATTTTAAACATTGTTTTGGTTGAACCCGAAATCCCGCAAAACACCGGGAATATCAGTCGCACATGCGCCGCAACCGGAGCTCATCTTCACATCGTCGAGCCGATGGGATTTCGTGTTGATGACCGTAATCTCAAACGCGCCGGTCTTGATTACTGGCATCTTTTACACATAACCTATTATAAAAATCTTGAAGATTTTTTCGCCCGAAACAAGGGTGATTTTTACTACTTCACCACCAAGGGCAAACAGGTCTATTCGGATGTTGCATATCCGCCCGACTGCTATCTTATCTTTGGCAAGGAAACAGCCGGTCTTCCCGAAGAGCTGCTTGTTAAGCATCCGGACAACTGTGTACGGTTGCCGATGCTGGATGATGACTCGGCGCGCTCTCTCAATCTGTCAAACACGGTTGCAATAGGGGCTTATGAGGTGCTTCGCCAATGGGGCTTCCCTGATTTGAAAACTCAGGGCAAGCTTACGAAATATTGATTTCGCCCTCTATAAGCCGTTTACTCCTCCATTTGTTTTCCTAAAAACGCCGCGGCTACCTGAGCCAGCTTAACATCTCCTTCATTCGGAACCGCTCCGCTTTCGGGAAGCAAAAGACAGACGGCGCCTATAACATCTCCGGCGGCAATAATGGGTGCAACAACGCCTGCGTATCTCTCAACCCCCTCAACAGGCTGTGCCCGCTTGGCTTCTCCTGCCACCGCCACCTTTGTTCGGCGCTGGTCGATTATCTCTTCAAGCTGTGAGGAAATGCGACGCTCCATAAACTCTTTTCTGGATACTCCTGCCACCGCAACAACATGATCGCGGTCACATATTAAAACGGGCATTCCGCATGCGCGGGACATAACATCCGCGTACGGGGTGGTAAACGGTGCCATTTCGCCTACCGGCGAATACTTTTTAAAAACTACTTCGCCGTCATTATCTGTGAATATCTCGAGAGGATCCCCCTCGCGTATACGCATTGTTCGGCGAATTTCCTTTGGAATAACTACCCTGCCTAAGTCGTCAATTCGTCTTACTATTCCTGTGGCTTTCATCAGAAATTCCTCCATATTATTTCGGTTGTTCAGCGTGCGTCGGGTAGCACGCGGCTTTTACCGTGCAAAAGAAACAGACGAATACGTCGTTTTTCTTAAATTTTACGGTAAATTTTACGTGAATAGTATCTGTTTAAAATTCCCGAATATACGAATTTTTAATTGAAATTTTTATTCTGCCGTTTCTTTTTAGATATTATATTCGTCAGCATGCGACATAGAAATATGTCGCATTTTTATATTTTTAAGTTAAAATGCTGCAATATCATTTTTTGATATTCTACTAATTTCATTCTAAAACATTCCAGAATAGAGCGATACGTTCTTTCATGGTAAGAACGTGTTATGAGCGATAATTGTGGAATAGTTTTAGTTGGAATTAGTATTACAGCAGTTTGTATCAATTATTTGCCTAAAATTTAGTCAATGTTTTCTCAGTTTTCACTTGACAGTTATTACTGCTGATAATACAATATATAGTACCTGCTGCGGCCATAAAACACAACATGCCGTGCAAACTACCGGTAACAAGAAAAGGGGAACTGAAATTGGAATTGACATGTAACGCAATAACCGTACTTGAAAGAAGATACCTTGCACGAGGAGAAAACGGCAAGCTTGTTGAAACACCCGAGGATTTATTCAGGCGGGTGGCACA
>JAQUHC010000041.1 GCA_028683785.1 Oscillospiraceae bacterium | reverse complement strand
GAGCTTCATTGTATTTAACAGTAAACGGATATGCATAAAATCCATGGTGCATGAGCCACTCACAATATTCTATTGAAGAATTAATTTTATCAACAAGTTGTTTATAGAACTCGGTAGACCGATGAAATGCAAATATAAATACACGTCTCCGGCGCTGCGCATATCCATATTCGGCTGCGTTTATTACACGCCATTCAACTGCATATCCCAAGTCATAAAAGCACCTGAGCATAATTAAAAAATCACGACCGCGTTGTTTAGATGGTGACTTTAAAAGCCGGTCTACGTTTTCAAGTAAAACATACGGCGGTCTTTTTTCTTTTAAAATATCATTAATGTGCCACCATAATGAACCCTTTTCACCTTCAATACCTTTTGCTTTTGTTGAAGCCACGGAGAAATCCTGACAAGGGAAACCGCCCACTAATAAGTCATGTTTAGGTGCATCATGCTTTACTAAAGCTATATCCTGATTAATGTGATTATCATTGTTTCCAAAATGTTGGCAATAACAATCAAAAGCATGCTGTGCCTTGTATTTTGGCTCCCATTGATTCGCCCATACAGTTTGGAACAGGGGAGATGCGGTTTCCAACCCCAGTCGGAAACCGCCAACGCCTGCAAATAGCTCAACGACTTTAATGTTCATAATCGTCGCTCATTTTTTTAGTTCATCCAATGGCTCTTCAATAAAAATCAAGTAAATTTCTATAAAGGATAGCATTAACGAGCAATAAATCGGACTGGAGTTTGTAGTGTTAACTTCGAACCTTTTCCAAAAAGCTGTTTCTATTTCGGTCTGGCAACGGTCTAAAAGGGCAATATCAACCGGTGAGTTGTCAGTTAAATCCTGAATTTGTTGATATAGTTGGTTAAGGTATTCCGGGACTACTAATTCATTCAAATTTAATGTAGTTTTCCCGTTCAGTTTTGTCAGTACACTATCAAGTTCATCTTTAAGTTCTATAATGATTTCGATATAACTATTCAAAAAGATATTCGGAACACAAAAACTAATTCGATTCATTAACCAAATCAAAATCATGGCGCGGAACATTACAAACTTATAGCTGTACTCAATTTGCTCTGCCCGGATGTTCTCGAATTTATCGTAGATTTTTTCGTAATCCAGCTGCAATATAATCCCCTTGATATAATTTGCTAAATCTTTATCTGTGTTAATTACTTTCATTTTTTTATTCCTTTCCGGCTCTTCAAGAGCCCTAATAATTCTAAGCTTTGGTGGGCTTGAATGTTTTTTCCTTATATCCGTAAAATATAAATCTTCACTCTCTTCATGCGGCTGCATCAAACAATTGATATATGATTGAATCAAATCCAACTGCATTGTGCATAGGCCTATATGTGATTTCAAATCGTATTTCTCATCACCATATATCTCCCAGAAAAATGATTCCAATTGTTCTTTACAGTGCTCAATATAATCACTGCTTATAGATTTTGTGACTGATAACTGACATAACTTGGTTCCTAAAAACTCCATGTTTTCTGGAAAGTCATATCTCATATTCTCTATATGTTTTTGCGAAAGAAGGGTTTTCATTGTATGGCTGAGTTGTTCATATAGCTTATTAAAAACCTTGATAAAGTGTTCGATTAAAGCCACAGGAACGCATTGGATTGTGCGCTTGAGCAACCATATGAGGATAATTGACCTTAATTCGATGAATTGATAACTGATTTCCTGCTTATCTTCATATAAATTTACAAGCTTTAAAAATACTTTTGCATAATTAAAAAACGAGATTGCACAATGAATATCTCGCGCATTGTTTTTATAAATATTTGAATACATAATGTAAATCCTTTCTGTCTTCTCAGAAGACCAAACAAAATATTAGAATAGTGCCAAAGGGTTAAATATAGTTTTATCACCTTCCTTTATTAATAAAAATATCTTTGGGACTTGCTCGGGTTTGAGTAGCTTTTTTATGTTTTGAAGGTTATTGCAATTACCTTTCATTCTCTGCTACTCTTGGCGCTCACAGGAAAAATGACGCAAAAAGACCGCAAAACCTAATAACATCGGTTTTGCAGCCTTAGATAGTCAAATATTCAATTGTCAGAATACTCCTGAGGCGTTTTTAGTTGAGCGATTGTAATAATCACAACTTCTATTATAATCTCGTAATATTACTATTACGGTTATTATACTTTATCATAACATAAAATTAACTATACAATACTTTAATATACCAGTAGTATATACAATGTGATAAATAAACGTCAAGTCGATTACGCTATTATATTGTACAAACTTTTAAACGTATTTTTGGTATAAAATGAACAGGATGAATTACCCTATTTATTTTTCATTGCATTTCACAATATGCGGATGCCTATTCAAATGTATTACCATGCAATTAAGACTTTTTAATGTGTGTTTAAGTGCCATCAAAAAAAATTTGTAATGTAAGTTGATGTATACTTAGGTTTCAAAGAACCGTCTTTTAGATTTAGTAGCTTACGCATACATTCCTTAAATGATATATCTTCAATTGACAATAACACGATACTGTATATATCTTTTTGGAGTTCTGCGAACCTCTGGCTTGACGAGTCATCAATTGTCTGCTGTGGAAAGATTCGGCAAGCTACAAATGGTCCTTCAATCTCGCGTATAACTGCAAATGTGATGTTTTTTGGGTTATATCCATTTAACTTCCAACGCTTTGCGTTTTCTTCGATTTCTCTGAGCTTTGCCGGGGTCAATTCATATAAACATAACTGCGAAACAGTTTTGTCCATGGAATTACTTTCCCTAAAAGATATCATTTTAAAATATCGCTCGGTGATGAGTTCATGTAGAGGGATTTTTTTAAGAAATCCCAAGTAAGCGAGAACAGCCATGTCACCCGTAATGCTACCATTCTTATTCATACAGGATTGCAAATATTTCATACTCACTGAAATCACGCAATGCTCTTTAGATGTTGAGTAATCCCCCAACCCTTCAATCGCAAGATTATACAACGCTATTAGAACATTTATCGATTTACCCAATACTTTTACAGCCGTGGGGCAGGATATCTGCAGGCCATTAAGGGTTTTTAGATTAGCTTCCATCATCAGGGCAACAGAATTATTGCCGATTTCTTTTTTCGGTTCTTTAATCTTATAACTGCAGTTGAATGCTCGCTTTAAGAATGTTATGGCACGTGAAATGTCCGTTTTTTGAACAGCCGCTACCAGTTCAATAATGGTCATTACTTTGTTGCGGTAGAGGCATTTGTCCGAGTGACAGGTACAGAGGTAATCGGTAGTAGTGGCACTTTTATAGATACTAAATGACTCTCCGCCATGAAACGGACAGTGTTGAGACAATCCTGATATAATATTAATATCAAAGGACTTTATATACGCGAACATTTCGCTTTTTAGTTTAAACTGAATTTTGGGGAAATTAATCCCCTTATTGTTCAGCAGTTTTTGTAATTTTTCCGGTTGATTGTTTTCTATCGCGACTAATTCAGGGGTTAAGTGCTTAAGAACACTCAAAAATCAGAACCCCAAATTAAGAAAATAACCAAGGTTAAGTCGCGCTAGACAATCAAAAAAGAATTGAGTATTGCTGCCGTAGAAGAACTGGTTTCTTCTTAGCGCATTCGTATCAGCTTGGAAAATATCCGCAAGCTTTCTGCTAATATAATCCGATGTTTCGGCATTGTTTATAACTTCCTCGAAGCAAAATACGATTCGATGCTTTTGGTTCTCAAAAGTATATGAGAAACTTGGATAAATAATTGATGGTTCCAAATTTAATCTCTCACATATACTAAAGCTGTTATTTACGGACATCCCTCTGTCAATATCTACAAAAAATAGTTGCTGTTGTTTCCATGAACTTTCTTTAATACTATCCCTATCAAAAACTCCGGGTCGTATTGTTTGACCGTTTACAACTGCCTTGCAGACTTGAACAATCGAAAAGTCGAGCGTATTAAATTTATTTGCTAAAAACCTATTGCTCTCCTTTTTTGGTTTGCTGTAAAAACTCTCTGGATGAACCATTAACAACATAATATCACCGTCCTTTTAACTGTAGATGGGGAAGAGGACAGTCCGTTTAATAGTAGTTTAATTAAACAAGGTAGGGGTTGATTTACCGAAGATGCTGAAGCATCTTCGGTTTAGATTGAACTACTAATAAACAACTTACAGGGATGAAAACCAAATATTAAATTGTAATTGCCTTGAGGAACAAGCCATAAAAAAGCAGAGATATTTCCTCTATCAGGATATACCTCTGCATTATATTTAAAATTAACATTAAAAAAATAACTTATGAGTGTAGTATACTCAATGAATTTTAGATCGTCAAGTGAGGTTGAATATATTTTTTACACATCACTCACATTGAACGATTTATCAAATCCCAAGATATATACATGTTATGTCTTTTCTTGATGGCCCATGGCCGAGCAACGCACTTACCCGATTTGCAGCCGCTTTTTCAGGTACACCCGCCTCAACCATCATGTTAAATTCATTACGCGCATACTGACGGCGGAGCGAGTGGGCGGCAGGACGGTCGTCTTCTGAGCGCCCTTCACGGGCAATATTATCCTGATTTCTGCTCCAAAAGTTATGCCAGCGGCTCAACTGTGATTTTACACCATCTTTACCTTTTGACAACAATCTGTCCGTCATATTTAATTCCTTACCATGTCGATCTAATGCTTCAATAAGGATATTTTTTTGTTTATCCGAAAGCGCAATATCTCTTGGCCGTCCGCCTTTTGTGCCGTGTATAATATGAAGAATACCATCACCTTTTTCTGAAACAGCCGAGACAATTGTACTAACGCGCATGCAGAATATCTCGCGGCTACGTAATCCTAAATGTAGCCCCAAATCAATCGCCGTTGACATGGCACCGTCCTGTCCGTTCTTCTCTGCTAATTTTTTGGCAGTCTTTATTTCGTCTTCATATAATCCTTCACGCAATTTGGCGGCTTCCGGCAGAATCCCAAGCTGTGCATTGGTAACAGTGATTTTAGATTCATCGCCACGCATAGCTGATTCTAATTTTGAAAAATGACGTATTGCTGCCATTTCCTTTTTTAGAGTGATACTGCTTATCTCATCAGCCAACCTTTCTTCAATATACGCTCGCACCTGCTTATTACCAATATTCTTGATGGATTGTATTTTTCTGCCCGAGCAAAATTCCAAAAACTTTTTCATAATAGTCAAATACTCACAACGCGTTGCATGACTGTTATTATTGGCGTTCCACCTGTTCAATTTGTGCATTTGCTTTTCTAAATTAGTATTCATTTTCCGTTCCCCCTCCCTCTATATCAATAGGATTTCTTTTTAGTTTCTTTTTCCGGTTCACTTCGTGATTTCAAAAAGCCTGATGCCCTGCGGGCATGGGCTATGCCCCAACCTCCGCAGGCTCCGGTTTCTTTTTTATTAACATCAACAAAAAGAAACCGGAGACACCGCTACGGCGGTAAAGGACTATGGAAACGCTTACGCATTTCCATAGATCAGAACTCGCTGCCACTCGTTCAGATCCATCACAGCCAGCACCGAGTTACCGAATCGCCGCAAATATACTTGCGCCGATCCCGCAACTCAATACTGGCTGCTTCCATAATATGTAGTCATAAAGCTTTTGTGTTGAGTGAATACCAGTTTCTTAACAATGTGCATAGAAGCGTGTTGAAGAAACCACTGACACCTGATTTCAAGATTTCTCTTGTCAGCTAATGGCTGAGGCGTCTGAATGCATCATGGCAGATGCGTGCTCCGGCCGAGCACCACCCCGGCCGGAGACTTTGTGCATCAGTTTTTTCACGTCAAACTGATAAACGCTTTTACGCTTCAACGTGAAGGTATTCTTGATAAATTTTATTTTCACGCCGAATCCGTTCATTTAAAATATTGAGTCGTTGGATTAACTCATACTTTTTCTTGTAATCAGGAGTAAATTCCTCGCATTTTTCAAGTAGAGCATTTAACTCCCTCAAGAGATATAGATTTATTGCTGAACGTTTTTGTATGCAATCAAAAAATAATATCGCCTTTTCAATTGCAGAATCCACTGTGGATAAATCAATGGTGAGATTTATTGTACATATCATCCGCATAATCTCTTCGTTAGTTTTGTTTTCAATTTTTTCATTCATTTTTAAAACTCCTTTATTTTTTGCACTGCGTTTTTGTAAACACAATTCTTAAATTGCCAATTGAATTTTAATTGCCTTTTGAATATCGTCATACACACTGGTTCTTGCTATGTTTCCGATATGTTGAATTAGAAACTTTTGGTCAATTGGCATAAGTTGCTCTGCCATTGCTGTACAGGGTTTCGGTAAACCGAATCCTGAAACCGCAACATGCGTTGGCAGGTTATTTTTCTTCTTTTTCGATGTTAGTGGAACCACATGAACGATTGGACTAAATCTGCAACATGCATAATTGACGCAAACCACCACAGGTCGAGGTTTTCCGCCTTGTTGCACTTGACTGCCGGGAATTCGCGGAAGATTCGCCCAATAAATGTCCCCTGGCTTGCACATAAGTCTATCTCCTTTTCTATAAATTTAAATAATAAATAAACAAAAAAAGAGCTCCAAACACCCAAAGGCGTAAAAGCTCTTTAAAATAAAATTAACTATATTATTTATTATTACACTATTATAATATACTATATATTGTGGATCGTCAAGTCGAATCCCACAAGAATAAAGGGGGGGAGGATAATACCATTCTATTAGGAACTAAATATTGTCATCAAGAATGGCATTACAAACTGTATTTGTAGTAACTTCATGTGTATTCTCATCTTTATGAGTATAATGTTCTGTTGTATCAACGCGGCTGTGGCCCATCGCTTTTCCATATGATATTGGATTTATTCCACTTTCGCAAGCTACTGTTGCAAATGTGTGTCGAAGCCCGTGGAAAGTAACATTTTCTTTTAAGTTATTATCCTTTATGAACTTGGTAAAGCATTCAGAAATATAGTTTGGTCTCCACGGTTTTCCATCATTTCTTCTTACAATATAGTCTGATTCAGTATATTGTTCTTTAAAAAACGATTTCATTTTTTTCTGAAATTCTTTTTCTTCTTTCAGTCTTTTTATTAATGAATTAGGTAAAAATAATGTACGCTCTGATTTTTCATTTTTTGTATTTTTAAGAATAACCTTTGATCCGGCAGAGGTTATGGCCCTATTAATATGGATGGTTTGATTCTCCCAATTTATATCAGACCATTTTGCTCCTAAAACTTCTTCACGTCTTAATGATAGAGATGCTGCCAATAAAGAGGGTATATATAGCATTGATTTCTCTGCTTGCATAAGCTGAAGACACGCTTTACATTCCATAGCATTAAAACAAACAATATCAGGCTTTGAAGCTGTTATCTTTAATGCTTCTTTTGACATAACATTTTTATTTATGATTTCATTATCAAAAGCATTCATAAATATTAAATGTAAAAATGAGTAGTGCTTTTTTATTGTTACTTCACTGAGATCCAATTCGCGGAGTTTTTGATAATAATTTAAAATGTGATTTACCTTTATCTCTTGAATTTTCATATTACCTATGAGTTGGTTTTTAATATGCTTTGCTATGTTTCTATACCCATATAATGTCGTTTCTGCATATTTTTTCATGATTAAAAATTGCTCAATATATTCGCTCAAGATTAATTTGTTGGGTTTTAGTATTGAATCAGTCACAAGACCAGCTACATGGATTTTTAAAGCTTTACGAGCTAATTCGAGATTGTCAAATACTTTGGTTTTACGAATGGCTTTATTCTGATCATTTTTTCCATAGTAAAATGTAACGTAAAATTTTTTTGATTCTTTATCCATTTTTATATTATTTTCCACTGTCACCCGTTGACCCATAGTAAAGTTCATTCCTTTCTTAATTGAGATAAGCATTATCTTCGATATTATTGCTGTAATTTGCAAAAGACAAGCTGGATTCTGGATGAATCTAATTTCTTTTTCAGACTCACTGACCTTTATTGCTGAAAAGTTGCACAGATAATTTGAGCATTTGAAAATTTGGCTATATTATAGCATATAAACAACACTCGTGCAACTTTGTGCAACTATATCTCGATAATTATAAAAACAACACCGCACAAACCCAGTACTTGTGCGGTGTATGAGTGGTGGAGGCGAGGAGAATCGAACTCCTGTCCGAAAATCACTTGCTTGGGCTTTCTCCGAGCGTAGCCTGTTGGTTGAGATTCCCCTCATCGAACGTCATCAGGCAGACTTTCGATTACGGTAGCCGTTAAGTCATGATAAAGAATACGGCAATTCTTTATTCACGTTCACCGCTAATCGACGCCTTTATCCCGGTCGCGGTATACCGAGTAAAAACGGCAGCCTAATTAGGCTGCGTACGCAACTGAATTGTTGTCGTTTGTTTTTAAAAGTACGGCTTTTATAGCGGGTCCGTACCGCTGCTCGCTTACCCAGGTTCATAATCCCCGTCGAAACCTTTACGCCCCCATGTTTTAAAATAGTATAGCATATTGTTTAACAATAATCTATAGAAATTATTGTACATTCCTCCATAACGAATTATTGTCCGCTTGGTCATAAAAAAATCCGTTTGGGTCTTTAACCGTATATAATGTTGCATTATTTTGTTATGCGGGGTATCATATTATTGACGATAAATTTGTTTTTCTCTTTATGCTGATAGAAAATTATAGGGCGGAAAACCGGAAAGGCAGGTTCAAAAATGCGGGAATATTCAAGTCTTCAGTTTATGCTGGATGATAAGGTGGAAGCGGCGCGGGAACGCATAATATATGCTGTCACGGCATACATGGACGGGATAGGCATGGTTCCTTGCGGGCGGGAAAGTGCAGAACGGACGGTGTCTTTCGCCAGGATAAAGGGCGGTTGGGCGGTTTTTGACGATTGTGCGGACAGGCTTGATATGCACGCATTACATGGGCTTGCCCGCTGCCTTACATCGGGGCTCCACACTAAAGCTGTGGGAATTATGGGATATAGGGATGGATTTATTCTCAGGCTGTATTGTGACGGAAGGCTAAGGGATAACTTCAATTCATCCCCCGGAAGCCTTAGCCTTTCTTCAAAAGCAATGGGGTGCTCCGGTCATGCAATCCGCTGGCGTTCGATTCTATGCGAAAACGGCTCTATACGCGAGCTTTCGGCTGCATTTGCAAAATCACGAAGAAACCCAAGTGAAGGATTTTATGATGTTTGTCGGCTGTTATCGCTTGACAAATCTGCCGAATACGGTTTTTCTTCTATTGAGGATGCCAAGCTGGAGGGTGTTATTACACTGTATTTTCATACTGCAAATTGCCTGCGTCAGCGCTGGCTCTATCGCATTTTTCACTACCCGGTCAAATGCAAAGGGGCAGCACCCTCTGCGTTTACAAAAAAGTAGTGTATATTCGGGAGTATTTATTTTACTTTGGCAGTGCTCCTGATATTGACATAGACTTTGAATAAAGGTAGAATAATAAAAACGATTATTTGTATTTATTGATGGGACAAGGAAAGGCGGCCATAACTTCTCTTTGGAGCAACCGTTATTTCAATCGAAAAGATAGTCTTTTTAAAAGGATGGATATATACATGAAAATTGGGTTTATCGGCGCAGGAAATATGGGAGGCGCCATCCTGCATGGCCTTATATCGGGCGGCTTCAGAGGCGGAGATATCTTGGTATATGACAAGGATTCCGCAAAGTTGATGCAGCTTTTTGAGGATTGCGGCATTGTTATTGCCTCGGATGAAGATGAGGTGGCAAAGCAGGCTGATGCCGTTGTATTCGCGGTTAAACCCCAGGCTCTCTCCTCTTTATTACCTCGACTGGCCCCCACACTTTGCCGCCGTTCCCCGCTGGTTATTTCGATTGCAGCCGGAAAAACCCTTGCATGGGTATCCAGATTGATTGGGGACGATTTGCCGATTGTACGGGTTATGCCCAATATTGCCGCCAAGGTGGGGGAGGGGATGTCCGCTTTCTGCGCCAACGAGTATGCCGATGAATCGCACAAGAAAGTCGTTCGCGCAATTTTTGAGGCAGTAGGCGAGGTCATCGAGCTTGATGAGCATTTATTTTCGGCATTTACAGCCATTGCGGGTTGTTCACCTGCCTTTACGCTGATGTATATTGATACCCTTGCACAAGCCGGTGTGCGTTACGGTATACCAAAAGAAGCGGCGCACAAAATAGCGGCGCAGTCGGTGCTCGGAACCACCAGGCTCTGGCAGGAATCCGGAGAGCATCCGCGGTTTCTGGCAGATAAGGTATGTTCACCCGGAGGCACCACCATCGAGGGGGTTTGTACGCTCCAAAAGTACGGGTTTGAAAACGCCGTGCTTGAGGCGGTTAGGGCCAGCTACGAAAAGGATGAAAAGCTCTAATTAGATAGTGATACAATGGTTTTAATAATTGATTTGTTTAAACTAAGGGGCGAACCGATTTTGCGCATCATAACCGGAACGGCGCGCGGATACCGGCTAGAAACATTGTCGGGAGATGGAACACGACCTACCGCAGAACGAGTAAAGGAGGGAGTTTTCAGCGCGCTTCAGTTTGATATAGAGGGACGGCAGGTGTTGGATTTGTTTGCCGGCTCAGGACAGATGGGGCTTGAGGCTCTCAGCCGGGGGGCTGCCGGTTGTGTTTTTGTTGATAAAAATCCCGAGGCTGCCGCGATTATTCGAAGAAATATAAGCGGAATGGCAAAGAGGGACAATAATACACAAAAAAATGCGCAGGTGATGAACACCGACGCATTGGCATA
The DNA here is from genome assembly GCA_028683785.1 of Oscillospiraceae bacterium. Classification (GTDB taxonomy): domain Bacteria; phylum Bacillota; class Clostridia; order Oscillospirales; family Acutalibacteraceae; genus Avimonas. Next base: position 3,522 of record JAQUHC010000041.1, on the reverse strand, counting down.
TTTAAAAAAATCAAATGATATGTTTGACATCGTATTTATAGACCCGCCCTATTCATCCAATCTTCATGCAGTCGCGCTTGAGGCTGTCGAGCCGCATATGAATGCGGGCGGGGTGATTATTTGCGAAACCGAAAATGATACCCAACTTTCTGAAAATGTCGGCGGGTTTGGACTGTCACGTGTCTATAATTACGGGCGGGTTCGGATTTGGTTATACAGATTTAAGGGTGACCAAAATGAGGGGGTCTGTGTATGAAAATAGCGGTATGTCCGGGCAGCTTTGACCCGGTAACTCTTGGGCATATGGATATTATCCGCCGTGCCGCCGATATTTTTGATCGTGTTATTGTGGTGGTTATGACCAATACGAATAAGAATGCCATGTTCACAACCGAGGAGCGGGTCGATTTTTTAAAGCGCTCAACCTCCAGACTGTATAATGTCGAGGTTGACAGCTATGGCGGGCTGTTGGCGGATTACACAAAGCAAAAAAAGGCAGATGTAATTGTAAAAGGGCTTCGGGCTATGTCTGATTTTGAATATGAATTCCAGATGGCGCTCACGAACAGGAAATTAAATCCGGATACCGAAACAACATTTTTTACAACCACAACGGAGCATATGTATCTCTCATCCAGCTTGGTGAAGCAGGTTGCCAAACTTGGCGGAGATATAACCGGGTTTGTGCCCGACTGCATTATTAATGATATCCAAAACAAGGTAAAAGGGTTGAATGAAGATTCCTTAACTTGATTACCGCTAAACACATTTGAAAGGCAGGCAAGGAAGATGACGGTCGAAGATTTGTTGGAACAAATTGATGAAATGCTGGATAAGGCGTGGAGCGTCCCGATTTCAGGAGGGAAATGCCTCATAGAGGCTGAAAGATTGCGCAATATAGTTGACGACATCCGTGGGAATATGCCCAGCGAGGTGCGTCAAGCCAAGGCAATAGTGGCAGACCGCAATGATATTGTTGAGACCGCCAAACATGAAGCCGAGGAAATTATTCGTAAAGCAGAAGAGCGTGCCCACCGCATGGTCGCCCAAGAAGAGGTGGTAAAAGAAGCACAACAGAAGGCAAACGAAATACTTACCCAATCCCAGCTCAAATCACGCGAGATGCGCAGGGGAGCCAGTGATTTTTCCGAGAATCTGCTTAAGCGAACCGAAGAAGCCATTGCTCAGCGTCTTACAGAAGTGCGGCAGGCGCGACAATTGTTGAGAAATCCGCCCAAGCAGGATCACGGTTCGAATGAATGAAGGACTACTTTGCTTTAAGTGCATTTTTGCGAAGCCTTTTTACCAAAGGGATCAATGCGAAACCCAGCGCGGCTATTAATAATCCGCTGATAAGTAACCATACCAATGATGTTTGTATCAATGAAACAAACAGCTCTTTAACATGCACGGGACTTAAACTAATTTTACGGTATGCTCCCTGAATTAAAAGGAAAATCGGGAACGGAATTACCAGTAATGCCGATGCAAAAAGACTGTATATGCAGTAGCGAATTGCGCGATGTTTAAATCTATGGATGGCGAAGAGAAATATTATCAACAAAATCAGCGCAGTAGAGACTGCAAGCAGTAAATAGGTGAATGTATTATCAAACAAACGCCTGACCGATGAAAAGCTCTTCATAAACGGCAGGCTGATGTGCCGCTCATATACCACGAGACAATAATCAATAAGGGTATCAAAATTGGTATCGGATATTTTGACATTTTTCTCATTGGCATATTTGGTGAACCTGTTAAGCAGGATATCGTGTACCCGGGTTGAATCATATGAATAATCTATGCCTGTTAAAATCGCATTAATGCTTGCCTGGGTGTCCTCCATAATTATATATCTGTTAAAAAGGTCGTCAAAAACCTCTTCCGGCATTCCGCTTGGAGGGGAAATATCATCCTTTAATGTTGTTGTAAGCGAATCAATTACCGAATCGTAGTAGTCATTGTCCATTTTATCTGAAATGTAATTAATATCAAATATGGTAAGCTGCAGGCTGATGCTTATTACCAACAGCGTAATACAAATCATCATTAAAAATGACAAAATTCCACTGATAATGCTCTGTATGTTAAATGGTTTCATGAGACCCGTTTCCTTTCAGGTATGAACGGTAAACCGAGCTTGTTTTATTGCGGTGATGTAATAACCGGACCGGAAATCTTATCACCATATACGAAAAACCTTTTTGAGGTAAGCCCCAATGTATTAAAAGGATAACAGGTGTATAAAATAAGCTGCTCCTTCTGTTGTGAAAGATTATATGCGCTTTTATCGAAGGCGTAGAGAATCTTCGTTTCGGTTACCTCATATTCATAGATGCCGTAATTTGTGGTTATGGTGACAATATTGCCGGCTTTGACATATTGAAGTTTATTAAATTGCCCGTTACTATGCCCCCCGATAAGCAGCGGACGGCCGTAGCCGGGGATGGTGCTGCCAAAATATTGACCGACACCTTTTTTAAGAACGGCACTGCTGTCGCCAAAATATAAGTCGGTAACGATTTCTGCGGCTTCAATTTCAAGACGGGCGTAATGAGTGCCGTAGGTTGGCATCTCTACCAGCTTTTCATCGACCGTAGTTATGCTTTGATCACCCGAATTATTTTCTTTGAAAATGCTTTCTATTCGCGATGAATAGCCGGGCTTGTTATCTGAAATGATAAGATTTAATGAAGAGACGACAGGCCTCAGGACCGGAGCAAATGCGAAATATAAAACCGTATAACCTATCGTAGAAAAGAGCAACGGCATAATGATATATGCCATTGCTCTTTTATTAATAAGAGTAAACCTGTTCATCTTTCAAAAAGCTTTGCTTTGCGTGCTGCAACAAAGCAACCGGCAAGAAGGACAAGACCGATACCGGCAAAAACAACCAGTGAGGTGGTGTCGGGACCGGTTACCTTAAGTGCAGGCTCGTCAGATGCAACCAACACACCGTCAGCAAGAATACTGATGATATTTCTAGCGGAATCAGTCTCAACGGTTAGACCGACAACGGCAGCTGCCTTCCGAATTTTATCAAGCAAATTGGCTATTTCGGTGCTGGAAAGGCTTTCAACTTTTAAGGCACCGGCATCCTCAATAATCTTATGAGCTTCTTTAACATATCCGACAACAGCATCTGCCTGTTCTGCAGTAATTGTAACATCATCCCTCCGGAGGTAGTTTTCTGCTTGATTAAGAAGGTCGACCGGGAGAGAAATGGTTTTACCGTCAATTTTAGAACTGGATTTAAGTATGTCCATGACCTTTTGCTTGTTAGCATCAAGCCCCGCGGCAGAAGCAGTAATGCAAATAGCTGTCACCAAGACGACGCAAATTACAGCTGTAATAGTCTTTTTCATTTAAAAGTCTCCTTATCAATTATAGTTTAGTCGATTGCGAAAGTCAAAAAAGCGAGCAAACAAGCCGCTTTATTAACAAAACATATCTGGATTTTCTCCGCTTTTTCTGTCAAAATGAAATTGATAAAAAACCACAAAGCCAAAAAGAACGGAG
>JAQUHC010000172.1 GCA_028683785.1 Oscillospiraceae bacterium | reverse complement strand
CGTGTGCTCTTCCGATCTAAGCCCGTGCATTATTTTCAGTTCTTCCTGACAGGCATGTCCCGAAACATGAACATCATACATTTTTTCAAATACAACATCGCATCCGAGTTTCATCAGCTCATTTATAACCTTGGTAACCGTCTTTTCATTCCCGGGGATAGGGGTTGCTGATATAATGATATAGTCATCCGGCCCGACCTCCACCTTTCGATGGTCCGAAAAAGCCATACGCGATAATGCCGACATGGGCTCGCCCTGACTTCCGGTTGTGATGAGAATAACCTTTTCCTTCGGATAACGATTCAGTGTGTCAATATCAATTAAAACACCTTCGGGGATCTGCAGATAACCAAGCTCCTTTGCGATACTCACAACATTAACCATGCTGCGACCCGAAATCGCTACCTTTCGTCCGTCTGCAACCGCAACATCAATAATCTGGCGAATTCGGTGGATATTTGATGAAAATGTAGCGATTATTATTCTCTTGTTCTCGGCTCTGTGGAACAGATTTGTGAAGCTCTCTCCCACAACGCGTTCACTCGGAGTATATCCGGGTCTTTCGGAATTGGTTGAATCGGCAAGCAAAGCCAAAACCCCCTCATTCCCCATCGCTCCGAAACGCGGCAGGTCTATCGCCTGCCCGATAATCGGGGTGAAGTCAATCTTAAAGTCACCGGTATGAACGACATATCCCAGCGGCGTTTTAATGCCGAGAGCGATGGCATCCGGTATAGAGTGGTTTACATTGATAAACTCGACAGACACAGAACCGAAAGTCACTACATCCCCGGGCTTGACCTCGTTAAGCTTCACCTTCCCGGAAAGGCCGCTTTCTTTCAGCTTTGATTCAACCAAAGCCAATGTAAGTCGGGTTCCGTAGAGTGGCAGATTTACCTGCTTTAAAAGATAGGGCAAGCCTCCGATATGGTCCTCATGTCCATGAGTAAGAACAATGCCTTGTACACGGTCGATATTTTTAATAACATGGGTAAAATCGGGTATTACGATATCAACGCCCAGCATATCCTCATCCGGAAATGCCATTCCGCAGTCGATTAAAAATGCATCATCACCATATTCAAGCATGGTGATATTCTTGCCGATTTCATTCAGACCTCCCAGCATGGTCAATCTGACAGGATGCAATTGAGCAGGGTTTTTGGGCGGGCGGCCGCGGTGTCTTACCTGCCGATTGGGTGAATTCGTATTTTTTGAAGAAGCCTGTGCCTTTTTTGCTGTGTTTTGCTCTGTTTCCCCCTGCGCGGCGATGCTGTTTTTCATTTTGGGGCTATTGCCGTTCTGCCGGGTTTCCGCCTGCCTGCCCCGGGGTTCATTTCTTGCCCCCGATACATCACTTATTCTTTTTTCATTGGTCGTCACAAATATAATCCTCCATTTCAAAATACCGCACCCCCCCTTTATAAAGGGCAAACACGGTTGAACCCATGTCAGTTTAAATGCAAACCGCATACAGACTGCAAAGGTGATTGATAAAAATTGTAAACGAAAACAAGCCTCACAGCAGTGAAGCTAAAGCTTAAAAAAGCTTTTCTCGTTTATTTGTATTTATTTTTCCGAACATAATTCCAAGGGAAAATCCGATCACATCCGGAGCTTAAAAACTCCTCATTTCCATATATATTACTTCGTTTCGCCCGCAATGTCAAGAAAAACAATATTAAGCTTCTTCTCCAATTCGCCGCATAATTCATCAGCAATCTCGGTATCCACCGCCTCGGCTGTGATTATCAAATTACGGCCGCGTTTAGACGGGCGAACCAATAAAGTACCGTTTTTAGTGCGGATGCGAGTACCCTCACCGTCTCCTCCTTCTCCCTCGTCCGCCAACCTGCGAAGCACCCTGCCGGGATTGACATTACAAGCTATTGTTTTTGATGCAACTGCAAAATCGGGAAGCCTTTTAACCATTTCTCCAAGGTTTACATTATTAAGCTTCATATAATTCAGAATCTTTACAGCCAGCATAAGTGCGTCCCGCGTCCACAGCTGCCCGGATGCCAACAGACGGGCATCGGCATCGCAGTCGTTTGCGGGGCAGTTGAGATAATGCTTTATCTTTTGACCGTATTGTTCGGCAATCTTTTCTATTGCAACCGGCGCATCAAAAGGTAATGCTATATCATTCCCGTTTTCAAACTCTATCAAGCAGCCAAGAGCAAGGGTCTGCTCCGGCCATATATATCCCGAATCCGGATCAAACAACGAGAGCCGTCGTCCCCCTGCGCCGAGATGTAGCCTCATCTCACCGTTTGGATCACATCCCAGCGTTGCCAATACGGATGAAAGAAGTCTTGTCGGCTCGTAATCAGAACCCCGCACGGTTGCGGAAATCCCCGAAAGTCCGGTCGGCACCATACTGATGAGTTCCTGACGATAAAGCTGCCTCATTCCGCTCATGTCTGTAACTTCACGAATATTGTTCCAGCCGACACGGTTGAAGTCTCCGGTTGCAAGCCGTGTTTCAATACTTCGTTCTATATTTCTGGCAGTGGGAAGCCCCCCTGCCGAGGTGAGTCTGATACATACTTTTGGTCCGCCGCCGATAAAAACGCCGGTATGAATTCGACCGAAATTCACAAAAAAATCAAATTGAGGCTCAATACATACCCCGAAGTCCCAAACCACGCTTCCTGTAGACAGTATACCGGAAGCTACAGCCATTTTTAATGAAGCTGCCGCCCTGTCGTGACTGCAACCTATAGCTACCTTTTCTCCATGGGCAATACTGCCCGCCGCTGACCCTATTCGAGCACAAAGCTCGGGTGTAAGCTCGACACCCGTCTCGCCTGTAAGCCCTGCATCGTCAAACATAACGGTTGTGCCGTTACCCTCTCTTAAATTCTCACGCAAGACACGATTATTCTCAACCTGCTTGTTAGGCCACACCTTTACATCCGGAAAAATCGTTGCGTATTCTCCGACAACACTGCCTGAACCTATTGCCGAGCCCTCAAAAAGTGAGGAGCCCCGACGAACCGATGCCCCGTGGCAAAGCAGTGTGCCGGTAAGTGAAGTTCGGTCCCCCGCATATGAGGAGTTCAGCATTACCGAATTTCGTATTTTTGCACCATCCCCCACCCTGCATCCGTCATCCAAAACCGCAAACGGTCCTATCTGCGCGCCTAAACCTATGCTCACATCCCTACCTATATATGCCGGCGGAATAATAATATAACTGCCTTGCGGGCGTTGATCTTGATATAATACTCCCCCTTCGGCAGGTAATATGGTGTTAAGCCTGCCCTCAAGTATATCGCGTTGACAGGTGATATAGGTTGCTAAATTTCCGATATCGCACCAGTAACCGTTGGTCTCAAACGCATATAGCGGTATCTCTTTCTCCAGCAGCAAAGGGAACAAATCTTTTGCAAAATCAAAAGCCGTGTCCTTCGGGATATATGAAAGAACGCATGGAGACAATATATATATGCCGGTATTGGCGCAATCGGTAACCGCTTGTG
>JAQUHC010000171.1 GCA_028683785.1 Oscillospiraceae bacterium | reverse complement strand
ACAAGCTGCAAAACGCCGTGCAAGAGGATTTCGCACCATTGAGGGTTATATATCCGCTATTTTTCTTGCTGTGGGGAAACTCAAACTTTCCTGTACTACTCTTTTTGCGTAACTTTTCACGGAAAGAAGAAAAGAACCTTCCGGCAGGGCACCCTTGACATAAGGTGCCCTAATGGAATATAATAAGCCTCAATGAATTAATTTATGAATGGATATTTTTATAATATGGGAAATAACAAGACATACTTAATATTAAATAGTACAGCCATATTTTACGGTAAGTTTTGCAGTAAACACTTAAGTCGGGGTGGAGAATTTCCCTTTCGGGGATTCTCTGCCCTTTTCCGTTTAAACTTTTTCTTTTAGGAGGTACTGTTGATGGCATCAGAACAGGTATCGCAGGTTCTTGAGGCGGAAGAGCGCGCCCGGCAGTCTGAACGGAATGCCCTCGAAGAAGCGACAGTAATAAAAACGCAGTCAGGGCGGGAAGCCGAAGAAATACTTGCAAAAGAACACACCGCTGCCGAAAAAAAGGTTGGTAAGCTTTTATCCGATGCTGATAAGCAGGCTGCGGAAATCATCGAAAAAGCGCAAGATGAAAGCCGAAAAAGTTGTCAGCAGCTTCGCGCAGATACCGCTTCACGCTTGGATGAGGCAGTATCATCCGTTGTATCTGCCATAATCGGTTAAACTCAAAATCACGCAAAGCTGACCTTAGGGGGGATTTTAATGGCCAAAGTACCCATGAAACGCATAGAAATAATCACGCTGCTTACCGACGGGAAGTCTGTTATTGAAAGACTTCAACGCCGCGGCGTGGTTGACATTATGCAATATCAGGGCGAGGACGGTCAGCAGAAAATTGAAAAAGTCAGCACCGAGCAAAGCGTTCAGATTTTTGAGAAAAACGCTTCAATAATCGATCAGGCTATTACCGTGCTTGATGGATATTCCCCCGAAAAAAAGTCGTTGTTATCCGCATTTGAGCCCCGCGCCGCTGTCACCACAGAACAGTTCGGTGAGATGGCATTAAAAGCAGAGGAAAGCATCCGCATATCAAATGATATTATTTCGCTTTCACAAAAAATAAAAGAAAATCGAGCATCTCTTAAAGCCAACAATCAATATCGAGCATCACTCGAATCGTGGCGCGAGTTGGAGGTCCCCATGAGGTTTAAGGGGACCGGACTGACCGCGGCTTTTATCGGTACGCTCCCCGGAGCTTGGGACAGGGAAACCTTGTTGGAATCGCTTAAACCTGACCCGGAAACTCCCCTGCCTGCCGAGGTTCAGATTGTCTATTCATACAGTGAGCAAAGCGGAATATTTGTACTTTGCCATAAGGATTACAAAGACGAATGCTCAAAATCATTAAGAGAACTGGGCTTTGCACTTCCGTCCGTTATCACCGGAAAGCCTCCCGCTCAGGTTATACAAGAATATGAGCAGAAGGCACAGCAGCTGGAAGATGAAATTGTCCGCTTGACGGCCGATATAATAGATAAAGCCGATCAAAGACAGCAGTTGCTTTTCACTTTGGATTACCTATCCATGAGGGCAGATAAATACCGCGCACTTGAAAATCTTGCCCTGACCAACAGCACCATGATAATAAACGGATATATTCCCGCAGAAAAAGCGGATGCGCTGGCAAACGAACTGCAAAATAAATATATCGCAAGCGTAACCGTCAGCCAACCGACCCGCGACGAAGAGCCGCCGGTTGCATTCAAAAACGCCATGCCGGCTGCCGCGATTGAGGATATAACCGAATCATACGATATGCCCTCAAAAACCGACGTCGACCCCAATCCCGTAATGGCATTTTTCTATTATGCATTCTTCGGGTTGATGCTTTCGGATGCAGGCTATGGTCTTTTGATGGCGCTGGCTACCGGCTTCATATTAAAATTCAAAAAGCCGGAGGGAAATACCCGCCGCAACATGCAGAAATTTTTCATTTGCGGTCTGTCAACCATATTCTGGGGGGCTTTGTTCGGCAGCTGGTTTGGTGATATTGTCCGGGTGGTATCATCCACCTTTTTCGGTAAAGAGGTCATTCTCGGCCCAATTTGGTTTGACCCGGTTACACAGCCCATGAAACTGTTGGTTTTCAGTCTAATACTGGGCTTTATTCAGGTGGTGGTAGGGCTGGGAGTTAAATTTTACATGCTCTGGAGGGAAGGTAAACGGCTGGATGCCATTTTTGATGTCGGGTTCTGGTGGATTTTATTTGCCGGTATAATCCTGCTTATCCTCCCCATGGTTATTACAACCTCAATCCCCCTGGGCACAATCGGCAAAGCGGTCGCCTTAATCGGGGTTGCAGGTCTGCTTATCACCGGAGGTCGTGATTCTCCCAGCATTGTAGGCAAAATCTTCGGGGGGTTGGGCGGACTTTACGGAATTACCGGCTACTTCAGCGATATATTGTCATATTGCCGTCTTATGGCTCTGGGTCTGGTTACCGGGATCATCGGTTCTGTTGTCAACTCAATAGGCTCGATGATGGGTGACGGCATATTGGGAGCTGTCATGCTCGGTGTTGTCTTTATTTTCGGGCACTTAGTCAATTTCGGTATCAATGCACTTGGCGCGTATGTACATTGCAACCGTTTACAGTATGTCGAGTTTTTCAGCAAGTTTTATGAGGGCGGCGGCAGATTGTTTAAGCCCTTTAATGTAAATACAAAGCATTACAAATTTAAGGAGGAGCACTAAAATGTTTGATGAAATGGGCGTTGTATTAGCAATTATAGGTGCGGTAGTTGCAGCACTTCCTGCAAGTATCGGTTCGTCAAAAGGTGTCGGAATGGTCAGTGAGGCGGCAGCGCCGGTTATTATCGAGGATCCTACCAAATTTTCAAGGCTTCTTGTTCTTCAGCTTCTGCCCGGTACTCAGGGTCTTTACGGATTTGTTGTGGGTATCATGATTCTTAACGGAATCGGTGTTTTGGGCACTTTACAGGCTGTAACCGGTATTCAAGGGCTTGCATATCTTATTTCAGCCTTACCCATCTCAATCGGCGGCTGGCTTTCAGCTATTGCACAAGCCCGCGTTGCCGTTACCGGTGTCAGCATTGTTTCAAAAAATCCAGCCCAGTCCTCCAAGGCTATTATTTCGTCAACCTTGGTTGAGTTTTATGCCCTGCTTTGCTTTATCATTTCCTTCCTTATGGTTATGAATATCAATAAAATCTAATATTTTTACCATATTACATTATTCGTAAGAGAGGAGGGCGACCATGGCAGGACTTGAGACAATACTAGAGAAGATTGCCAAAGATTCGGACAATCATTGTGCCGATATAATTGACGGCGCCCAAAGAGAAGCAGATGCCATACGTGAAAATGCCCGCGAACAGGGCATGGCGGCAGCTTCTGTCATGCTTGCCCGTGCACAAACGCAGGCGGATATTATTATGAAAAGGGCGAACTCATCTGCCCAAATCATCAAAAGCCGCGCCGTTTTGGCGGAAAAGATTGCGATTATAAACGAGGTGCTGGAGCAGG
>JAQUHC010000170.1 GCA_028683785.1 Oscillospiraceae bacterium | reverse complement strand
AAAAGGACCATCAAGAGTGTTTTGCGCTGTTTTACCCACCTAATGAATGGCAACGAAAAGTCCTCCTTAATAATAATCCGCATGATGCTATTATAATAATAAAACATACTATTCAACAACAGTATGGCAATACAATTATAGTTAGATAGCATTAATAAGTCAATATCTATCTCCGTTTGAGTTTCCTCATAAAGATTTCAAGTGAAAACTCAAAACATCTCTGAGGTCTTTTCTGATTGTCAACACCAAGATAGCATAAATTCTCGTCATAAGTATTATGATTATATTGTATTCCAGCGACAAAAATTAAACGACTATCTTCGGTCGAAAATTGTCGTTTAATTTTTTTGTTTATGATACAGAATAGATGCACCAAAGCATAATCGGCAACATGAACTCTTCCAACTTATATAATTAAATCATTATTTAATATCGGAAAGCCATAGACCATGAATATTGCAGTAGGCAAATACAGCCATTGGAGTATCATCTACAACGGCAAAAGTGGCTGCAGGCTGATCGCCGGGTTTTAGCGCTTTTCTTTGTCCGCCATTGGCTGTTTGGATATATACCCACTCAATGTAATGCTCTTTTATCATAGGGTGGTCAACGCTTCCTATGCGCACATTGACAAGACCTTCTTTATATTCGGCTTGGGGCACATGCTTTTCAACAGAAGCATCAACGGTATTGGGAACCAACTCTTCCATATTTTCGCCACAGCAGACTAGCGGAGCGCTTCCATTATATATCAGACCTACCGTATTACCGCAGTGCTTGCAAATGAAAAATTGTTGATATTTCATATTAACAACTCCTTTTAGCTATTTATCTTTATTATAAATGTATGCCACCATGTATGTCAATACAGTAATACCCATTTGCTTATTTTGAAAGCAGTATTTGGCATTGGGTGATATGCTAATCAATTATTCATTCTTCAGCTATACTTATTTTTTCATCTACAGAAGTTCCATAATCCCCCAATCCCTCACCATTATATTTTTTAAAAAGTTCAGCTCTTTTCTTTGCAGTAAATGGATCTTTGCTACTGTAAACTCTTTTTTCATCTTCGCCCACAAAAACAATCTCGCCATTGCTTACTACAACAAAGTTAAGTGATAACACTTCTTTTCCTTTTATTTTTACCTTAAAAGCATTTGTTCCGGGATAAGTAAACAGCTCATTTATCCTATCATGTTTTAATTTGCCCTTATACATATAATCGTTTAAAAAAGCAAAATCATCTTTATCGGTGATTCTAATATCATTTAAGCTATCGTCTTTGATTTCTATATATTCAATATCGGTAATTGATTCTATTTGTATATCGTTATTAATAATGTCAAGCAATGAATTTTTAGTAATTTTAGTTTTATTGCAACTTGTCAACAAAGTTATTGTTATTATTAACACAATTATTTTATTCATTTTTATGACCATTCCTTTCGGGTAGTCCGCAAATTTTGGTCGGTGTTAGACCGAAAAGCACAAATTTGCCGTTTGAAAAATTTATTTTTCGAACTTTCCACCAAAGCTAATAAAACAATTCGTTTTGCAATTTTTTTCTTGTCTCTCGGTACACTTTCCGGCACAAATATCACCCCTTTGTTTTGAGCATAGCATTTTTTTGCTTTTTCATGCGATATGCCGACTGCGCAGCGTGACGTTTTCACCTGACGGCAAAAGTGATATTGCGGCGTACCTCCGCAGTGATATTCTATTCGCGCATAAAACCCGCCAAAGGAAGCTTTGTTGCCTTTGTGCATATCACTGTGCGAAGCACAATAACACTGCAAAGCAATCGACTTCTTTCGACAAAATATTCTGTAAGGGTACTACAAAAAAGATGCACCGACGGAGGGATTTGAACTCTAGTATAAACGGAGATTATGCTTATACTATTCGAAAGATTAATTCCACTGCATAGAATAATAGAACTTTATTGCTATAAAAAAGCTGCCAGCAGCAATAAGCAAAATGTAAATCAGCTTATAATACCATTTTGTAAAATTTCGCATATTGAAAAGGGATATAGCAATAACAATTAAGGCAATTATATTCCAGAAAATCAAAGTAAAATCATTGGCATTAAAACTATTTGCTATCATGTTACCATGTTCGTCTATTTTTGGGCATCCGCATCCTAACCATTTGACTATCACTTTTGTGTTAATGAAACTGTATGGAATATAAAGGGCAGGAAAAATAATAAGTTGCCAGTATGTTTTAATATATTTTTTCATTCCATTACCTCCGATAATACAAAATATTACATAAATTATACCACACAAAACAAAAGAAGCCAATTGCAAGCAATCGACTTCTTTTGACAAAATATTCTGTAAAGGTACTACAAAATAGATGCAGATACTTCAATTCGCATTATACTTATTTGGTACGACAGCATTATCGATGTTGAAATTTAATAAACCATCTTTGATTTCCATCTTCTTTATACATTAGCAAGCCTTCATCATTTTCCAAAACAGTGTTATACACCTCTTCGTTCACTTTAAAGCAAATTCTTTTTTTATCAGGTAATTCGAAAGTCAAATCAAATGATGAAGCAACTGTAAACATGGCACGATTCATAGATGGCTGTGAATGTGTACTGATGCTTTTAACTATCAGCTTAGCAGAAGTTCTCACTTCCGAAAGAAGTGCAACATAAGAATCAACCGCTTTCCTATCTAAGGCGGGAGTAACAAAAGTTAAGAGAATTGGAGTGATAAGAAGCAGTATAACACCAAAAAATAAGAAAAAAATGATTGCTAAATCACCTTTTCCACATGTCATAAAGATTATTGCCAAGACTAATGATATTCCACATAAACAAAGTGAAAGAATTCCGATTCTTCTAGTGGGAAGAACAAGCCTTTTATTTGATGACATTTCAATACTCTCCTGTCCGATAATATAAATAATTGGAATTTCAATTATTATTTTACCATATAAAAGGAAAGAAGTCGATCATTATAAATCGACTTCTTTCGACAAAATATTCTGTAAGGGTACTACAAAAAAGATGCACCGGCGGAGGGATTTTAAACTCTCGTAAATGGGGAAACTTCGCGTTGTGCTCATTATGAGAATTTCAATCGTAATATTTATTTCATAGTATCTGTCAAGTGTGAAGTGTGACTATTGCTTATTTTTTACTTAATAGACTTTTTATATACTGGGCGGTTTGGTCATCAATCTGATAGCCAGTGTGGATTTCTTCGCCATTTTCTGATGTATAGGATGTTGATCCGACATATGCATTATTGTCTATAAAGAAAATAAATACTTGACGACAAAAAACATTGTCAGTTGATTTCTGTACAATAACATATTCTTCTGTTTTTTTGTTAATAATAGACTCTTCTTTTTTACCGGTTTTATCTTCGTCTTGCAGTTCATAAAAAACTTCTTTATTACATTTTATATCTACATATTTAAGTTCGCCTTCACCTCCGAAAAATGCATATTCGTATTTGTATTCAGGTAACGAACGGTAATATTCTAAGTTTTTTTCCCGATCAATTTTTCTATAATATGGGT
>JAQUHC010000040.1 GCA_028683785.1 Oscillospiraceae bacterium | reverse complement strand
TCGGCGTTTCATTTCATCCTGAACCAAATCGTGTATGCCACGCGGTATAATGGCTTCATGGCTGTGTTCAACATAATATTGCGGTATTTCCCCTTCGTTTATCTTCTGCTTTTTTGTAAGAAAATCCGCGGTAAAACATTTCTGCAGTATGGCATCCCCCTTGTATTTTTCATTCTATAAGATTATTTGCGTGAATATTAACTTAAATAACTCAGAGAATCCTGTAGCCATGCGGGTTTATCAATATTTTTGTAATGAAGTGAAAAATAGCGTTATTTCAATCTTGTATTGTTTTTTGAAATAATAATGCTATAATTATTATAATATCACGAATTGAAAAGGGGTATCGTATGAGTCGAACTGGAAAATGGAAAACCAATTATTCAGAGGATTTTTCCTATCAATCATTTGATCCAGCTTCAATACCATCTAAAAATGAGCCAATAGTGTTTGATAAAGAAATGATCGACTTACTTGTGAATGCCAATAAGAAGATAGCTTTGTTAAACGGTCTTTCATTGCGTCTCCCTGATATGGAAAGGTTTGTTTCTTTCTGTATTCGCAGCGAGGCGGTAATGTCTTTGCAAATAGATGGGTTAAAAATAACCATTGATGATATTCTTAACTCCCAAATTGAAACAAACTTAGGCTCAGACATTAACGATGCAAGCAACTATATAAGAGCAACAGAATATGCGGTTTCAAAGCTTCGTAAAACCTCTTTATCTAATCAACTGATAAAAGAGACACATGCGATATTGATGGCGGATGCTCGGTGGGAAAATATGAACCCCGGTGAGTTTATGCAATCGCAAATATTGAGTGATCGGGAAGGTGGAACGCTACAAAACACTCGATATATCCCTCCAAACACAGAAGATATGCGAAACGCAATGTATCTGTTTGAGCATTACCTCCAGCACGAGTGGATATGGACGGATTATGATGTATTGATACAATCGGCCTTTGTTCATTATCAATTTAAAACTATAAGCCCTTTCCTTTGTGGCAATGGCCGTATCAGTCGTTTAATCATTTATTTATTCCTAATATATCGTGAATCACTTAGTTTTCCTATATTGTGTATTTCATTTTTTTTGAAGGAAAACTATAATGAATACAATAGCACCATATCAGATGTTCGTACAAAAGGAGATTATGAGCTTTGGATTAAATTCTTTCTGAGGGCTATTGATGAATCTGCAACCATTACGATTAGTGCGATAGATAAATTTATTGAGTTGCACAATCACAATGTACAACTAATTAGGAATCTCAAACGATTTCCGGATACTGTTCTGTTATTGTTTGGGTATCTTGAAAATAATCCAATTATTGAGATTAGTCAAACTGCAAAAGCTTTGAAATTATCATATAATACAATTTCTAATGCTGTAAAAACCCTAGTATCTCTTGGTGTTATGATTAAAACTTCTGATAAACAACGCAATAGAACATTCTCTTATGAGAAATATATTGACATTTTTAGATAAAATAAATTTAGATTTAATTATTTAACCTATCTTGCTTTTATAAAGATCCTGCTACACCTCACCTCCGATGAGGTGCGGATATGTCAGTAAGTATCCTGCATATTTTATAACATGGGCTATTGTGACCATTATAAGGACATAGATAAACCCCGTATTTATACAAGTTTAAGACATAAGGAATGTTTGCAAAATACAAAGATCAAAATCACATAAAGTATCGGTAATCATATATTGATCCCTCATATTGAGAAAGCAACCATCCGATTTTAGCGATAATATTAGATGATTCAATTGTACACGGAAGCTTAGAATATAATTCGAAGCTATTCCAATTCATTTTTGATAACCCTAATATTTCTTTAGCTATTGTATCAAGCGTGCCATTTCCATAATGTTTTATTATTTTCAGTGGAACAGGAAGACTTTTTCCACCTTTAATATATTTTCGATATTGACTTTTAACGGATGGTGCTATCCCATGCGTAAATAAATAGGCGGTTCTTTCGTTTATAGGAAAACAAGCTCCTCTTCGAACAGGATATCCATCAATCAAATAATTTTTATCAAATTCAAAAAATTTAGAGTGCTCCTCATATGTAATTTCAATTAAATCTATATTTTGTATACCGACACTTGATAAGCTTTCTGTAATTCCCTTGATTTCCTGCGGCATAAAAGGAGTGCGCTTATGTATAACTACTCTTTTAGGTAAATCAATCAAAGATTTATAAAATAATTCTCTTATATTAATGCCAAACTGATAAGCTTCGTTTTCTGATAAGTAAGGATTATGTTTCCGATCATAAGTAACTTCAGATATTTTTGACAATTTATATTTAACACCGTGTCCATCTGAGGAGTAAATGTGGCTACAGCCTACTAAAATTTCTGTACCATGCTCGTTCTTGTTTATGCTATAGCCAATTCCGGCAAAAGCGGTGGTCTCATCAACATTAGCCAGAGTCCATGGCGTCCTCAAAGATTTAACATAGATTGCCAAAGAAAGAGACCATGCAATTTGGCAATCTAATTTACTCAAGATAGTTTTTTGGCGAATAAATTGAGTTGATATGCCCTTTTGCACAGCAAAAGCTTTTATAAAATCATGTAAATCAAATGAAATATAACGGCTGTCATCTTTATAAGATGTTAAATTTTCATATTCTTCAGGGATGTAAATCAATATAACATCGCATTTTGATTGCGCTGATAATTGTTCTATTTTTCTTGTTATTTGATTTGCAAAATCAAGAGCGTCATTATATAAATTTTGCCCTGTACTTATAGGACTTATTTCAATCCATTGATTGCTTTTAGATGATGGGACAGTAAGAGACACACCAAATGCATTTGAAAATCCAGGAAAGTCAATGACATAATCTACATTATAGTTTGATATATAGGTTTGGTTTAAGCCATTTAAAAAACTTTCAAATGTACTGGAATGAGACGAAGGGCACAAAACACCCAAGGATATTGTTGGTTGAAATAATGAATTATTCAAATGAAAATCATATGGCTGATTATTTTTTAATCCTCTCATTGGGTGAAAATCTCGCGTCATTTTGTTTTGAGAAGGGTTATAAAAAAGCAATTGCGGATCATCATATTCTATACCACTTAAAACAATTTGTTTTTCAGATATATTATTTGGTAACGACAATTTTGTAGGTGAATTTTTACTTGAAAGTCCAACGAGCATATTGTTTATTCCAATTTTAAAAGAAAATGCATTAGGACTACCTTCTGGATATTTTAAAGCAAGAGGAGAACTCGAAAATAAGAATTTTGCCCAAGCTAGAATATAATTATGATACTTTAGGTTAGGCTTGTCGTTATTAACTTTTTGAAAAAATTGATCAGCAAATGCTTTTCTCTCTAATTTGCTTAATAAGGTGCCTTTGGGAAATATATATGTAGGATTAAGGGTTACATAAGTATATTTCCAGTCGAATTTTAAAGATAATTTTATGCCTTCAAAGGCAATAAAATTTTTACCTGATATATTGCATTTGAAAGTTTTTTTATCCCATATTCGATTTCTATTATCAGATTCAATTTTAAATTTTTTCGCAAGGGCTATTGTAACTGTACGCAACAACATTTCTTTTAAATATGTTTTTTGAATGATTGCGTCTCGTGTTAATGGAGTATCTACAATCTTACTTTTTAATCGATCTCCACAGTGGGTTATGATGCTATTTTTATCTCCCCATGCATAAACGGTTCCATTTGCAGGAACAGCAATTATTTGATGTACGGATAATCCTTTACAGTAGCCCCACACATTATCTATACCAGTAAAATCTAAATCAAATTGCAAGCATATTCTTGGAAAAACAAGCGGATACCAATTGCTTTTAATTACCTTATTTATAGCACTTTTATTACGCATAAATGAAGATATATCTATACTAGTCGAATTAGCTTTTTTAAGTTTAGCAATATCTAATATTGCATTACTGTCATCTTCAAAACAAATTTGTCCGATATTTAACATTGTCCGGTCAAAACCATCAGTTGAAATATAATAAGCTTCCCTATTATTAGTTCGAGCAGTATCAAGAAGTTCGGAAACAGGTTTAGGAATATCATTACCATATCCACACCAATAAAGCTTGCCTGTTCCAGATATAGAATACGCTTTCTTAAGAGCATTCATTAAAGAAATATCTCTTCCGCTATAACCAATCACAATTAAATTACGAGTGCATAGCTCATGCTTTAATGCCGATATTAATTTATCACTTTGTGAATCAAGTTCGGTTGCAGTGTTTTTTATTGGACCACATCTATAATCTCCATGTAAATCAATGCACAGGAGATGGTTAGTTAATGTATTTTCATAAATTCTTTTTTCAGTATCTAATGCTATCTCAATAGAAGTGATGTGATTTTGATGACAGGCTTTTGCCATCAAACCATCAAAATTTGTAGTCCACACAGATTTTATCATTTCTTTTTTAGATAAAAATGCAATAATGTCATAACCTAGACTTGGACTTTTTCCATTCACAATACTGCTAAAATAGCGTTTTCTATCACTCGGTATTCTATAAGCAGCTTCCGCATAATATGTATATTCTTTTGCATCCCATAAAGGAGGATATGTTGTTTGAGAGTCTAACCAATTTTGAACTATATTTTTTACACTATCAAGTTTAATATTTTTACATTGAGTAGCCATGCTAGGATTTCTTGAAATGTAAATATCTCTCTTCCAATCCCATATACAATCCATGGCAGATGGAATCCCCGATTCAATAGAAGCACCTGCACCTAATAACATAGAATGGGCAGAGTCTTTATTTTGTTTTAATGATCTCAGAAATTCATCAAATCCTAATATATTATTAGTCATAGGGGGTCCTCCTTTAACATATTTTCTTCTTTATAAAATGATAATATTATTAATTTTTCAGATGTTCAAGAACACAGTGAATTGGCACAAAACCTTGATTTTCATTTATATCATCTTCTGATAAAGAAACAATACCACCTTTAATTATTCCAATTATTTCTTCATTTTCATTTAAGACTACTCCACCGCTTGCTCCATGCACAATCCGCCCGCTCACTGTACAAAGCGGTGCTCCCAAAAATGGTTTTTTGCTAGTAATATGGCAAGTCTGAACATATGGGGTGTTTCCTGCCGCATAATTAGGATACCCAATAATAATTATCTTTTGTCCTATCTTTAAATTTGAACTGTCACCAAGACCAAATCCATTACAAGCATCAGGGTGATAGTCATATAGTGCATAATCAATTGTTTCATTACTATTTAATTCGTTGAGTTCCTTACCAATAACAAATTCATAATTATTGGGATAATAAGTATGTTTATACCCTTTAAAGAAATCTCCGTTTTCTGTAACATGAAAACTCGTTATTAATCCATAATCTTTAGCAAAAAAACCTGTTCCCTGCATATATTTTTCCGGATTGCTTTCGCTAATTAAAATAAAGACTGAATTGTCGATTTTTTCAAATAGATTTGCGAACTCTGATAAATTAAAGACTTCTTCTTCGCATATAGCATTGAGTTTTTTTGCAAAATGGTAAAATGTTAAACTGCTTTCGCCCTTAACCTGTTTTATATATGAAACTTTTCCTTTAAGTACAAGCTTGCACCAAGCACAAATTTCATCCTGATAATCGTCATTATCTACTTTACTACTTATGTTGGCGTTTTTACAAAATCCCTTTTTTATGTATAATCTTGCGGTTTCATAAAAATCCTTATCACAATGATGCAAAATAGATCTTAATTCTTTAATGCGTTCTCTTTTTATGTTCGGGAACTGATTGACAACTAATCCTGTTACTTCCTGCCTCGTCCTTCGTGAATTTAAGAAAATCTTATCTTCATTTATAGTAAATCCGTTTGAGCTGATAATTTTATTTAATTCTTTCCCTATTCGTATATCATTACTAGGGTTGGTATTACAAATTAGCGCAGGAAATCCGTCTTTAAAAGTAGATAGTGTTATATCATCAGCATACCTTGTGTATTGAACGCCGTGTTTTTTACAGAAGCTCATCATCTGGTTATCAAACGGCTTGCATATCATATTGGTCAGCACAGGAGATACCGGAGAACCTTGTGGTAAAGCTCCTTGAAAACAAGAAATTTGAGCTATAACGGTAGCTGCTTCTGTCCCTAAATTGTAAGGGGGATTTAGCAACATCCCTCTAATTCTCCCAAAATGAATCTGAGTGAAAAAATCTTTTAAATCGATATTTAAAACAAACTTTCGTTTTGTATGGTTAAGAGCATTATCAACTATATTTTTATCTTTTATAAAACCATAAGCACAAATTTTCGGCTTGTAAATAAGATTTAATATGTAAGCCAGTTTCTTTTGTATTGCTTTTAATTTTTGAGTTGGCGCACATAAGGTTCTGAAGGACCCTTTTTTCTTTTTTATTTTGAAAACTCTATATGCTTCTTCAGGCTTAATAGCATAAAGAAAATATCTCAAACTTTTATCATCAATTTCTAATAAATTTGAGACATCCATTCTGCTATTAAGTTGATAAAACCTTCCCTTTAGCTCTAAATCACTTTGCTCAAACATATTTTCACCTGCAAATAAAAAATTGCATGTAGAAGAACTCAACCTTTTGCGACTAGACTATAAGAACAGTGAATGAAATCATATAAGCATATGAGAAATAATAGGGATTCGCATATGCCTCCAGCATTCAATTATATCGTTGCGTAACGCTAACGAAAAGCAGATCTTCTACATGCAATTATATTATATAACAGATTGTCCCAATTTTCAACAAACCCCCTATATAATAAGCCGTTTTCATTGTAAACATACTATTTATAGCGTTTTGATCTAAAAGAAAACCCCCGATCTTACCGCTGAGAACAGAGAGAACAGCTTCTCTTTCTCTGACATGGCTATTAATCACAAGGTAAACACGTTTTCTTATTCTGCTGGGTGATGAGGTATTCGGTGATGAAACCTACGGGTTGCTTGAGTGAGCAAGTATACCGTCCCTTGCCAGAGTAGGCAGGTTTATTCGCAATACAAGCCACTATTGTCCAGAAGAAAGCTATGATTGGGATACCACCGATAACTTTATCCAGGGTATAGGGAAGATGTTAATTGTGCTGAACAGTTAGTCTGGAAGGATGAAAATATGTACGCAAAAAACTACTGTCCTTGGTGAGGATACTCTCAATTGTGCTGGCCTGCCAGCGCTGTTTTCCCGCCGGTGTGGGAATTCCATCTGCTGTGAGCATGGATGCGATTCCCGTAGGTGTTTTCCCTTCAAGAAACAAACTGTAAATGCGCTGTACAATCTTTGCTTCTTCCGGAACGACTTTCGGAAGTCCGTCCTCCCCTTTTTCGTATCCCAGAAACTTTTTGTACGGCAGACTAACCTTTCCGTCAGCAAACCGCTTTCTTTGTCCCCACTTTACATTTTCGCTGATACAAGACCCACTTCGCCCGTATCAGTAGCGGAAGCATGACCAGAGAGCAATTTGGCCTTTGGGAAGCGGAGGCAACGAACAAACGCAGTCTTACGGAGTCCGGCAAGCTGGACTTTGACGAATACGCCGCATGGCTAAAAAAATAATAAGCGCTATTGCTGCAGAGTAAATATAAAGGAGCCTTAAATTTGAAACTCAACTACGAAGCAACCCTTATCGGTATTTCGACGACTATATCAGCTTGGCGGAGGATTTAAAATTGGTCAGAGAACGATACGCATGGTTTATTGATGAAGTGTTTTACCGTACCTTTCCGAAAATCGAAACAAACAAATATGCTTACCAGATTGAAAACAACGGTGTCAACGCGTTTGTCAGCGGAATCTCTCTGGGCAGCAACTCCAATGTTGACCCTGCAAAAACATCCACACAATTTGAGGTGAGAGAATCTTTATCTACTGGCCAGCCACAGCTATTTGAAAAAATGGCCTTCACGAGATTAATTGACTTTATTTATATGGACTTTTTTAAGGCTTGATGGCGGAGCATTCACCAAAGGAATGTAAGCAATGCGGCAGATATTTTCAACAGGAAAAAGGATTCTCATATGAATACTGCAACAACATCGCTCCAAATGAGACCGAAAAAACTGTCGCGACATCGGTTTTCTCACTAGTTTTCGTGATAAGGTAAAGAACAATGAGATATGGCAAAATCACCAGCGGGCGCATAAAAAATACTATGCTCGTGTGCTGAAAAAGAAGATGACAAAATCGGAGTTTTTAGCCTGGGCTGAAAAATTGCGTGATCAAACATTGGAGCTGGCTGAAAGGGAAAAGAGGAATGGGAGAAAATTTTCGTTAGATAAATATACTATGGAACTGAATATTTATTAAAATCCTTAATTCAAATAGTATTTATATTCTATTATCATTTCCGAGATATTAGCATTAACCATCTCTCTGGCTTTTCATATCAACCCCACCGATTTGGGATAAGGTTTAAAAAATATCTCCATAATATATATTTTACCTGCTACTTTTTGATGTTGCTGTCTGTGTACAAGTCTTATACTAATCCTAGTTGGAAATAATAGCAAAAAATCCGCAAAACCGCAAACCATTGTTCTATTTCTTGAACATTTCTTAAACCTGAATAAACCTTAATAATCCCGATTATTTTTTAATACATCCAGTACAAGCCGATAACGTTCTGCCGGCAATCCACGAAACGGAACATTGCTGGTACAGTAAACATATCCGCCCCCCGGTTTGCCATGGGTCAGACAATACTCTGCGCTTTCTATCACTTCTTCGTCCGTACCCGTTTGCATTAATGCGCAATTTACATTACCGCACAATGCAACCTTGTCCCCATAAAGCGATTTTACAACCTTGATATCGACACCGGCCATCGGGTCAAGAGAATGGATCGCATGGGGGTTTGCTTCAACCAACTGATCAATCACCGGCATTATATTACCGTCTGTGTGTTTGATCGCATAGCAGCCTGTTTCCCGAATTGCAGTAATAATACGTGCCAAATATGGCGTAATCAAGTCTGAAAACATCGCAGGAGATAGGAACGGACCCGAGTTATAACAATAATCAGAGCACAGAATAAAAACATCAATACCAGCCTCAGCCAGTGCTTGATTGCGCGCAATGGCCGCCTGACACATTTGTTCCGCGGATGCAATTACCCCCTCGTAATCGTCCGCCAACCGGTAGGAGAACGTATACATTTCGTTGCCGTCCGGTAAAGCAAATGTTCCGTCGCCATGGTGATGGAGACAGGCTGTATCTCCTACGAGTTTTCGCAAGATACGAATAAAATCCGTCATATCTTCCTGCCTTTTGGGTGAGTAAAAGCCATTAACAGGAATGCTGTCATATTCCAGCTTGTTCAAATATATATCCACAAAATGCTCAGCCAGCTCATGAAGGGTCTTATCCCGCTCTGCATGTGAGCAAGAAGCCATTGCTTCTGCCGTTATGCGGGAATAATCAAAGGTGGGGCCAAACATTTCATGCTCGAGTTGAAACTCCAACTCGAATGTAGGTACCCGATCCGGTATGCCACGTGTCAAAGCAGTGACAAATCGTTGTTTATGCGTCAAAATAATTCCCCCAAAGTTATGATTATAAAGGATCATTCATCGAATAAGGGAGTATGTAATTACTTCTTGCTTCGTCAACATTTTCAGTCATTAAGAATTCAATAACACCTCCACAGTTGAGTTCATCATATGTAAAATATAAATGATTGGTCGGCTTCCCATTTATCAAAACCCGCTTCACATACCTGCCGCTGCCCTTCCGTCGGATATGCAATTCTCCGCCTCCGGTTCTGATCACAGCTTCATCCATCATCGGGATACCACGTACATACTGGTCCGTTCCGGGTGTAACCGGATACAATCCCAGAGTGGAAAACACATACCAGCCGGACATACTGCCGTTATCCTCATCTCCGGGAAATCCGTCAGGCGTCGATTTGAACACAGATAGCAGCTGCGGTAGTTTCTCTGCCGTATGCTCCGGATGCCCCAGAACGGTAAAAATATACGGCAGATGAAAGCTGGGTTGATTTGATATGGCGCATTGCCCGAAATCCAGGGCTGCCATCTCGGTCATCTCATGGATTTCAAACCCGTAACTGGCTACATTATACATCGGGGGCGTATCAAATAGCTCCATCAATTTACTGCAAAGCCCTCCAGCGTCACCATAAAGAGCATCCAGTCCCCTAAGGTCATGGAATACGGAAAATCCATTCTGCCAAGCCCCGCCTTCACAATACGGGTCACCCCAATTGCATGGATCAAACCCTTCCGGAAAACTTCCGTCACTGTTCCGCCCGCGAAGAAACCCCTCTTTTGAATCAAACATTTTTTTATAATTATCAGCGCGCTGATAAAATTCATCCGCCAGCTTGGAATTCCCGGCTATTTCAGCCACCCTGGCGATACAGAAATCGCCATAAACATAATCCATCGTATGGTTTGCGGATTCTCTGTATTTCTCCGCGGGTACATATCCGTATTTCAAATAATCCTCCGTGCCGTGACGTCCTTGCACGGAATTGTCCGAATCTATTGTGGCATGCTTTAAAAGCCCTTCCAGCGCCGTTTCCAGATCTTTTCCCCGCAGCAAGCCTTTGGCCGCCGCGTCTGCAATAACAGCATCAATCAATGTGCCCGGCATCAACCCCCATTCCCCGGGATTCAGCCATTTTGGCATCCAGCCGCTTTCTTTATAGTATTGTATGTAACCCTCGAGCATTTTCTTCAGTTCGTCTGGGATAACAAGCGCAAAAAATGGGTATACCGTTCGAAACGTATCCCAAAAGCCGTTGTCAGTATACATGATCCCCGGATGAACCTTTCCATCCCCACAGGAATAATGATATACCTCTCCCTGTTTGTTCTCTTCATAGAACTTGCGGGGAAACAGAAACATCCTGTAAAGACAGGAATAAAATGTCCTCTTCTGTTCTTCATCCTTGGTTTGAAGCCGTACACACAGAAGATATCGTTCCCATAATTCTGACGCTTCCGCGCGAAGCTGCTCGTATGTTCGCCCGCCTGTTTCCCTCTTCAGTGTACAGAGTGCCTGCTCTACACTGATATAGGAAGTAGCCATCTTTATTTGTACACTTCGCGTGCCGGCCGGGAATCCCAAGGTATAACCTTCCGTTACTTCCTGCGCAGAATCGGTTGGGGTAAAACATCCGTCAATCCCCACCGTTCCACATGCCGTCTTTTGCGCCGGCACATCAAACTCTAACGCAATATACATTGTAAAATCAGATGGGGTGCACGGGGTTGCGCCTTGATAGCGGAGCAGCAAGCGTGTTCCTTTTACGTCAAGGCTTGCACCAAACTGAGCCTTCTGGGGAATGATTGTAAACCTCGGTTCGCTGGTGTTTTGAAACTCGACTTTCATACAAGCTCCCCGCTCGGTCGGCGTTAACGACAGCCTGCATTGATCGCGAAGAAACCCAATTGACAGCTCATCCGGCCGCATCACCGTTTCCTCCGGCCGAAACCCGGAAGAACGGCTTTGCAAATCGACAATCGGCTTGCCATTCTGTGGTATGAATGCCAAATGCGCATAATCTTCAAGCCATGGGGTTGCAATATGTGTCAAGCGAACCCCCTCCGTTTGTCTGTCATAAGGAGAGTAAAACCATTTTTCATCATCACCTCTGGTCTGAATCGCGAAACTAACCAAGCCAAAGGGGCAAGCAACAAGCGGATAAGTATTTCCGTGAGAAAACCGCGACGTTGATTGCGTACCCTGCTTAACCTGTACATAATCCAATACGCTCATATTGAACCTCCGTTATAGCGCTAGTATTGTTTGTATTGTATTTGTAATATTACATGTTACTCTATCATATCTATAATATATTTAATTAAATTACATATATTTTAGCATATAATCTATTTAAGTCAATATATTAAGCAATTTTAAGCCAAATTAAATAATTGTTGCAGAATATAACCATTCATGTTATAATACATTCATTACATTTGTATTATAACTTATAAGTACAATTATATATTCAGCTTGTCTTTTCATTATTTACATTTTGTTTCGGGCAAATTATAATATGATTATACTAATTTAAAATAAATATATAGAAATATCATAATAAGAAGATATACAACGGACGTGGATATTATCTATGTTTATAAATTAAATTAGTATTAGAATAACAGCTTGCAAAAATCAAATATTCTAATCATATTTATTTTGAAAGGTATTTACGCATATGAATAATCAGCAACCGAAGTATGCAGCGATTCGTTCCTATTTACTGGAACAAATCGATAGCAAAAAGCTGCAGCAAGGCAGCAAGCTGCCAACTGAGAGGCAACTTTGTGATATGTTTAATGTTAGCCGCGTTACGGTACAATCTGCTTTTTCCGGATTGCAGAAAGAAGGGAAGATTTATCGGATTCGGGGCGGCGGTACTTATGTAGGCATCGCCCCTTTCGCACCAACTTCGCAGGATAGGCCTCCATTCATCCCTTTTATCATCAGCAACAACAATCCGTCGACCCGGTTCCTTGAAATTATTAACGGAGCGGAAAACTATTTAAAAAGCAAGTCCTGTTATGTTACTGTCCACTCCCCCAGCGGGGATAACGAAGCTGAGAAGGAAATCATCCAATCATTAATTGATAAAGGAATCAAATCCATGATGATTCTCCCTTTCCAGAGCGATATCAACAACAGCTTTTATTTTGAATTGGTTCAAAAAGAAATACGGCTGGTATTTATCGACTTGATCCCGAACGGGTTAGTCGGGAATCTTGTATCCTGTAATAATGTGATGGGCGGTTATTTAGTAACGGATCACTTGTTGAAAAACGGGTTCAAACGTGTTGCGGTTATTTCAGGCTCCATCAGCGCTGCACCGTCTGTATCCGAACGGATTACGGGGTATCGTTTTGCACTTGAAAAAAACGGTAATTCTGTTAATGAGGATTATATATGTGTTGAATCCGACATCAATACGCAGGATGGAATTATTCAAAGGATTCCGATCATTCTGGAGAGACTTCTTTCCTTGCCGGAACCACCCGACGCTCTGTTTTGCGTCAATGACCGAACTGCTGTTGACACCTACAACGCACTGACTAAGATGGGATTTCGGATTCCGGAAGACATCGCTCTGGCCGGTTTCGATAACCTCTCGATCGCAGCCGGTAACCCTGTTCCAATTACGACAATTGATCAGCATTTTTACGATATTGGATATTACGCGGCCAAGCTTTGTTATGAATCCCCCGATTTAGAGTATCGTGGGTTTACACACCAATTCCTTCCCGTTACACTGATTGAGAGAAAATCCACACAAAAATTCAGCCGTTCGTAAATGTAAAAAGCTCAGGTGATGACTCCCAACCGTTTTAGGGTTATCAAAAATTTGAAAAAGATTTTCGGTATACAAAATTTCAATTGGTAATTACCGCAAGGAGGATCAGAATGAGTAAACAGATTATGTACCCGAGAGAGGTTTCTCCAGAAGAGGCTTTGAGCCAAAGGACGCTTGACCGTCTTACTTCCGTTCTATTTGAATGGCAGCAGGGGCCAGGAAATATTGGCGGATTAAACCTGCATGGCTGTTGGGGTACAACCTCTGTTTTGGACAAGCGCTACCAGGGGCAGACTGTATCTACATACTATTATTTGTTGGATGGGATAATGACGCTGTACGACCGCACGAACAACCCGAGATGGAAGCGGCTGGCGGATGACGTTATATCCAATATTCTTTTTCTGCAATGCACAGACGGCGGATTCAGGCATGCAGCGGCGGAGTTTGAACCAGTTTACACTTCCAATCCAACCTGTCCCATCCACCAGTGTCTGCCTATTTTGGCTCTGCTTGATTATGCGTCGTGGGAGCACGCAGATAAAACGTTGAAAGATATGATAAGACCGGCTGTTGACAAACACTGGAATCACTTTAATGAAAGCTGGCTTTCGGGTACAAGGTGGCAGAGCCCGCTGAAATACGGCGGCGGATGGTGCGGGGTTACAAATCAGGATCTGGTTGCAGTGGCAGCACTGACAAAGTACGGACGTTTGTACGGAGATTTTTCCAGATATGAAGAGTTTGGTAAAAAAGCACTGGACGCTTATTTTTCACCAGTATATTATCACGAGAAAATTGGGCTTTTTGAAAGGGGCGACGGACCTAATTTTGCCGAGCGCACTCCCTATTATCACATAATTTTAGAGATGCTCCGGCGTATATATGACGATGTGGGAGATCAGCGTATACCGGGCATCATTGATAATATCTGCTTGCATCTTTTTGATGCTGCCTATGTTGCTCCCGACGGTCACACCCATCTTGCGTGGGGGGCCAAAACCGACTCGAACGACAAGAGCCGTGTTCTGGACTGGATCAGAACCCCCATTGTATTTGGAAGCTACAACGACCTGATTGAAAATATGCAGGATTATTTAAATCGTAACTATGACCCGGAAAAAGATGCGGTTGTGAAGGCTCTTATGAAATCCTTTTCGGCGTATATTTTTGACGACGGCAGCATTCCTTCAACCCTTTTTCCCAAGAATCCGATCCTCTCTATTGCAGCGACGCCCAACTCGGGTACAACCAACTTCTGGAGATGGTTGATTAAGTATCTTGGCGAGAATGTAAAAGATCCCGAAATCATACCGACTGTTGGGGTTTGCCGTACCATAGGCAAATATACATGGAAATCAAAGGGAACACTCTGGTCGATAGAATGCGGTGGCAAAAGGGTTTACGGCGGATATAAGCCCTTGCTGCACGGAATAACACTCGGTGAGGAAGAGACACCGGCTTGCGGTGATTTTAACCAGCTTGATGAATTCGATGTAACTGAGGTTTTACCAAATAACATTACAATTTGATAGAGGGGCTACAGCCCTTACTGGCAAGGGGCTGACGCACAATGTCAAATTGTGTTCAGCCCCTAAAATTATGCCTGACGAAGAAAACACGAGCCTAAACACCAAAAAATGTTGAAAATAGGCGCACTTAAACAAGAGCTAAGCCCTTTTTG
>JAQUHC010000039.1 GCA_028683785.1 Oscillospiraceae bacterium | reverse complement strand
ACACAACACGTAGCCGCCCTGTCGTGAAACAAGACGGCTATGTAATAAATTTGATTGATTTACTGTCAATCGAATGCTCAAATGGTGTTTCTGCGTTGAATTGTTGTTTTGTAACATAGCTTATTGGTTGCAAACCCGCATAAATACAGGGTTTTCCTATGCCCCTTATGGGTACTCGTACCATAAAATGAGACATGGTCCGAAGTGGCTGTGTCTCATTTTTTAGTGGTAAGTCTGGGATTTGAACTTTTTCAACATCCTAGTTCCGCAACCAAAAAAAGAGATACGGTCCGAAGGGACCGTGTCTTTTTTTAGTGGTAAGTCTGGGATTTGAACCTGTTCAACATCCTAGTTCCGCAACCAGAATATTGTCGAAAGAAGTCGATTTATTATAATTGGCTTCTTTTATTTTGTATGGTAGAATGATAAACAAGGTTCTGATTATTTATATGATAATGGGGGGCGAGTTATTATTATGAAAAAATGTGCAAAATGTAGAGCATACAACTCAAATGAAAGACAATTTTGTGTTGATTGTTCTGAGCGATTAAGCGAAATTTTATCAGAACAAGAAGAAACAGTATTTAAAAATAGTATTGATGAAAATATAGAAAAATTATACAACAGTAATGACCCATTATACATAAGCACGCTTGATAAAATAGTAGGTTTTATTTCTTTGTTGGGTATTGTTGCTTTAATGATATTAGGTGTTGTTAATTTTATATCAAAACGCAGTTCGGATTATTTTATCTGTGGATATATTGTGTTTGTTTCTGCAACACTAACAGCTTTAACACCTAAATTTCTATGGGGAATAGAAAAGCTTAGATTAAGCTTTACAATTTCAAATTCTGACGATGCTACCCCAAGTAATTTTTATTTTTTTTGCAGAAAAATTTCAGAAACTATTTGCTGCATTATTGGTGTAGTTATTATATGCTTCGCATTTTTAAATTTATTAAAACCGCCTGTTGTAAAATACATTGATGAAATTGCCTCTAATCCTACCGCTATGATGTACAGTTACACCAGTGCTTATATAGAAGCTGAGCCAGAGTTGTGGAATAAAATCATTATAAGTGGTGATTATGCAGTTGATATCTTTTTAACGCAACTCGAAAATGCAGAGCAAACTGGTCTTAAAGAACAACTTATGATGTGTGCCATTGTTGAAATAAACAAAATTGAGGACAATTTCACTTGGAATACTAAGGATGATTTTTTATTTCAATATTATAGTCGTCCTCCAGAAATTATTGTAGGATAAAAACTGACTTTCTAATTAAGCTAATGAGCATTATCTCACTTAAATCCTTTGCATTTTTTTCGTTACCTCATTACAAAAACTGAGATACGTTCCGAAGGGATTGTATCTTGTTTTTATGTTAAGGTTACCTCTAATAACCCGTTTTGAACGGATTCCGAGCTGAATTTTTGTCGGGCAAGGAAAGCCGACGAAGCAAGGCTTTCAGCCTTACAAGGAGGCTTGACGCCGTCCGGCGGAAATTATGCCGGAATACGCCGGAAGGGGTTTTTAGAGGTGACCTTAAGATATTTCGTAAAAACAGGGGCGAATTCCTGTGTTAAAACAGCCTGCAAGGGCGCGGAATGAATCCGTGCCCTTGCGGCTTTTATGGCCTTTTATCCGGTAGGCTTCATGAACATTTGTGTCCAATACAAGGTGCCGTTGGCCTTTTTCGCGGCACCGACGCCTGTTTGGGTAAATGCTCGGGACAGGATATTTGCCCGATGACCGGGTGAATTCATCCATGCGTTTACAACTTCACGAGCCGATCTCTGACCATAAGCGATGTTTTCACCGGCAGCAGAAAATCGAAGACCGAACGCCTCCATCATATCAAACGGTGAACCGTAGGTTGGGGATTGATGCGCAAAGTAGTTTTTGTCAATCATATCCTGTGACTTGTATCTGGCAACCCTAGATAGCTGCCAGTTTGTCGTCAATGCAGAAATTCCACGGTTTGTTCGTTCAATGTTGATAAGTCTGATTACTTCGGTTTCGAATGACTGCAGAGGTGCAGCTTCGGGAATATTGATTTTCTGTCCGGGATAAATCAAATTCGCGTTTTTTATTCCCGGGTTGGCTTTAATGAGCTCGGATACTCCGACTTCATAACGGACTGCTATTTTCCACATAGAATCTCCGCTGCGAACGGTATAGGTCGTTCCCTGCGCGGATGCAAATAATCCGATTGATAAAGAAATTATGAGTGCGGCAAACGTTGAAATGAGCTTCTTCAAATAATCACCTCCCGCCATATTTTTTCCGACAATAAAATAAAAATCCTGCAAAAAATTAGTTTAAATATTCATTGAAAATCAATGTTTTCAAAATATTAACAATTAAACTCTTTAAGCCCCTTGAACTTTAGAAGATTTCGGGCTATTATAGAATTAGCACTCTGGAATATAGAGTGCTAATTATGTTAATTATGAGGGATGTGCATGAGAACCAAACAATTTAAGGCCGAGTCCAAGCGATTACTCGACCTGATGATCAACTCCATTTACACCCACAAGGAGATTTTCCTGCGCGAGCTGATATCCAACGCCAGCGATGCAATCGACAAGCTGTATTATCGTTCGCTGTCCGAGGGTCTGACGGGTGTCGGGCGGGACGACTTCTTTATCCGTCTGGATATTGACAAGGATGCCCGCACTCTTACCCTGACCGATAACGGCTGCGGAATGACAAAGGACGATCTGGAAAACAATCTGGGCACCATTGCCAACAGCGGGTCGTTAAAATTTAAGCAGGAGAACGAGGGAAAAGAGGAAATCGACATAATCGGTCAGTTCGGTGTCGGGTTTTATTCGGCGTTTATGGTCAGCGATTGCGTGACCGTGGAAAGCCGTGCTTTCGGTTCGGACGAGGCATGGTGCTGGAAATCCAAGGGCGCCGAAGGATATACCATCCAGCCGAGTGATATGGAAGAGCACGGCACCCGCATACTGCTGTCGATTAAAAAAAGCACGGATGACGAGGATTATGACCAATTTCTTGAAACCTATCGTCTTCGCTCAATAATCAAGAAGTTTTCCGATTATATTCGCTACCCCATCAAAATGGATGTTGAGAAAAGTGTGCCTAAGGAGGGGGAAGAGGGTAAATTCGAAACCGTCACCCAAACCGAGACAATAAATAGTATGGTTCCCCTTTGGCGGCGAAATAAGAATGAGCTCACTGATGAGGATTACAACAATTTCTATAAAGAAAAGTTCTTCGATTACGAAGATCCTGCCCGAGTAATCCACAGCAGCACCGAAGGTGTGGCTACCTATCAGGCATTGATGTTTATACCGTCTCGCCCTCCGTTCAACTATTATACCCGGGAATATGAAAAAGGATTACAGCTTTATGCAAGCGGCGTGCTTATAATGGAAAAATGCGCCGATCTTCTGCCTGATTATTTCAGCTTTGTGCGGGGGCTTGTAGATTCACAGGATTTATCGCTTAATATATCGCGGGAAATGCTGCAGCACGACCATCAGCTTAAAACAATAGCCACCCGCCTTGAAAAGAAAATCAAGAGCGAGCTTTTATCAATGCTTGAAAACGAGCGGGATAAATACGAGAAGTTTTTCAATAGTTTCGGTATGCAGTTAAAATACGGCATGTACAGCGATTACGGGCAGCATAAAGAGCTTCTTGAGGATTTGTTGCTTTTCTATTCCTCAACCGAGAAAAAGCCGGTTACTCTTAAAGAGTATGTCGAGCGGATGAAAGAGGAGCAAAAGTTTATCTATTATGCCTGCGGAGACAATGTTGATAAGATTGACAAGCTTCCCCAGACCGAGGCGGTTCGAGATAAAGGGTTTGAAATTCTCTACTGCACCGAAGATATTGACGAATTCGCACTTCGTGTGTTGCATGAAAGCGGGGGCAAGGAGTTTAAATCGGTTTCGGCAGCCGACTTAGGGATAGATGTTCTCGAGAATGAGCAGGAAGATAAAGAGGAGAACAAGGAGCTGTTTACCGCGATGACCGAAGCGCTTGAGGGCAAGGTCAAGACGGTGCGGCTGTCCAAGCGGCTCAAAACCCATCCTGTCTGTCTTTCCAGCGAGGGAGAGCTGTCACTTGAAATGGAGAAGGTTCTTAACGCCATGCCGACAGACAATAAGGTCAAGGCCGAGCTGGTACTCGAAATAAATCAAAACCACCCGATTTTTGCCTCTCTGCTGGCTCTTAAGGACAACCCCGAAAAGCTGAAAGATTATTCACGGCTGTTATACACCCAAGCCCTGCTTATCGAGGGAATGCCGATCGAAGATCCGGTAGAATTCTCAAATAAAATCTGCGACCTCATGGCATCCGCAGATTGATTTATATATAAGGCGGTCTTTAGCCTCCCTCTGACGAGGGAGGGGGACCGCTACGCGGTGGTGGGAGAGAATAGCACAATTTAGGACAAAGCAGCAAGACTATGATGGTTGTGCTTGCCTTGGGCTTTTAGGGAGATTGGGTGATTGATGCTTTCAATCAATTCGTGCGGGTCATTCGGGCGCACACACAGGTGCGCCGCTATGGCATCATACTAATCTCAAATAAAAGCGACTATAAAATTATCGGTTTTTATAATTGATACTAATTTAATTTATAAACATAGATAATATCCACGTCCGTTGTATATCTCCTTATTATGATATTTCTATATATTTATTTTAAATTAGTATGAGATTAGCATCACAATCGCACGATCGCATAATTTTAGGGCTGACACACATTTTTCATTGTGTGTCAGCCCCTTTTTTTGTTTTGTTATATCAATTCAATATATGCCATTTCTGCCGCATCGCCGCGACGTACATCAGTCTTGATAATGCGGGTATAGCCACCGTTACGCTCGGCGTATTTAGGTGCTATTTCGTCAAAAAGCTTTTTGCTGACACTTTCCTTTGTGATAAATGAAAAGACAAGACGCTTGTTTGCCAGCGTCGGATTTTTTGCTATTGTGATCATTTTTTCTGTCATGGCACGCACCTC
Organism: Oscillospiraceae bacterium; assembly: GCA_028683785.1. GTDB lineage: Bacteria > Bacillota > Clostridia > Oscillospirales > Acutalibacteraceae > Avimonas. Next base: position 10,130 of record JAQUHC010000039.1, on the reverse strand, counting down.
TTTGGCACGGGTGACTGTGGTTTCAATGCGTCCCTTCTCAAGCAGGAAGGTAACCATGGCACGGAGCATAGCCAACCGGTGGGCGGTAGGCCTACCGAGTTTTCTGGTTCCGGGCATATCATTTCACTCCTTTTCCTTAAGGTTAATTGCATCGAGCAAAATTCGGCGGTCGGATGATGGTGGTATCCTTCGGGAGGATACGGAATCCTCCTCTACGCGGGGGACCCTGTTATTCTTCTTCTGATTTCAGGCTGAGCCCAAGTGAATCAAGCTTGTTGACAACCTCTTCCAGGGATTTCCGTCCGAGATTGCGTACCTTCATCATATCGCCTTCACTCTTGCTTATCAGGTCTTCAACGGTGTTGATACTTGCGCGTTTGAGGCAGTTAAAGGAGCGAACCGACAGATCGAGTTCCTCGATTGTCATTTCAAGAACCTTTTCCTTACCCTTATCATCCTTCTCAACCATTATGGAATCTCCGGCGTATGTTTCCCCCGACAGATCCACGAAAAGATTGAGGTGCTCATTAAAAACCTTTGCGCCCAGAGAAACGCCCTCTTTTGCAGAGATGGTGCCGTTCGTCCAGACCTCAAGGGATAGCTTGTCATAGTCGGTTATCTGCCCGACACGGGTATTTTCGACCGTATAGTTGACCTTTAATACCGGTGTATAGATCGAGTCAACCGGAATAACCCCGATAATCGGAGTCATGTTCTGCTTGTTGCGCTCGGCTGTAACATAGCCGCGTCCCTTATCGATGGTTATTTCCATAAACAGCCGTGCACCCTCACCCAGTGATGCAATATGCATCTCGGGATTGAGAATTTCAACCTCGCTGTCGCATTTGATGGAGCCGGCAAGAACCTCGCCTTCTCCATCTGCCTCGATATAAACAACCTTAGGCCCGTCGCCGTAAATTTTCGCGGTCAGACCCTTGATATTGAGGATGATTTCGGTCACATCCTCCTTGACGCCCTCGATGGTGGAGAACTCATGAAGGACGCCTTCGATTTTGACGGAGGTAACGGCAACGCCGGGCAAAGATGAAAGCAATACGCGGCGCAGACTGTTTCCGAGTGTTGTACCGAACCCTCTTTCAAGGGGTTCAACTATGAATTTACCATAGGTTCCTTCCGGTGCAGTTTCCACCACTTCGATTCTGGGCTTTTCAATCTCAATCATTCAAAACCCTCCTTATTAAGAGCGGGAAACACCGCCTATAAGCGGCAGCGGTTCCACATAAATTTTGGCAAAAGGCCGTCGCAAAACTTGCGACCGCCTCGGCCGATAAATCCGGACTTATTTCGAGTACAACTCGACGATGAGGGTTTCCTCGATCGGGAGATCGATTTCCTCACGGTTGGGCATCGAAACGACGGTAGCTTCGAGCTTATCGCGGTTAAGATCCAGCCACTTCGGAACGGGACGGGACGAATTTGCATCGATAATCGCCTTAATCTTCTCGTTCTGACGGCTGCTTTCCTTAACAGTGATCACCTGTCCCGCCTTTGTAAGGTAGGATGGGATGTTGACCTTGCGGCCGTTTACCCTAAAATGTCCGTGCAGCACAAGCTGACGTGCTTCCGCGCGAGAGCTTGCAAATCCGAGACGATAAATTACATTGTCCAGACGGGATTCCAGCAAAGCAAGCAGGTTTTCACCCGTTACACCCTGCATTTTCTCCGCCATTTCGAAATAGTGGTGGAACTGCCCCTCAAGCACCCCGTAAAAACGGCGGGCAATCTGCTTGGTTCGCAGCTGTTTGCCGTATTCCGAAACCTTTTTGCGTCCCTGTCCATGCTGACCGGGAGCATAAGTGCGGCGATCTACTGCACATTTTTTTGTATAGCAGCGGTCACCCTTTAAAAACAGCTTCTGTCCTTCGCGGCGGCAAAGTCTGCACACCGCACCGGTATATCTAGCCATATTGGTTGCACCTCCTGTATTTGATTATACGCGTCTTCTTTTGGGAGGACGGCATCCGTTGTGGGGGACAGGGGTCACGTCTTTAATAAGATTGACCTCGAGCCCTGCGGCCTGAAGGGCACGGATTGCAGCCTCACGACCGGAACCCGGACCTTTTACATAAACCTCAACCTGCTTGAGCCCATGCTCCATGGCGGCCTTGGCAGCGGTTTCTGCCGCGTTTTGTGCGGCAAAAGGGGTGGATTTCCTTGATCCGCGAAAACCCAGCTCTCCTGCGCTGGCCCATGAAAGAGCATTGCCCTGGGTGTCGGTGATAGTTACGATGGTATTGTTAAACGTGGAATGAATATGCACAACGCCACGTTCAATATTCTTACGCTCTTTGCGGCGGCGGGTGACTGCACCCTTGCGCGCGGTGGTTTTAGCAGCGGCCATTCTTCTATCTCCTCCTTATTTCTTCTTGTTGGCAATGGTCCTCTTGGGACCCTTGCGGGTGCGGGCATTTGTCTTTGAACGCTGGCCGCGCACGGGCAACCCCTTACGGTGACGAACCCCGCGGTAGCTGCCGATTTCAATCAATCGTTTAATATCAAAAGCAATATCCCGACGAAGGTCGCCCTCCACCGTATACTTGCTGTCGATAACATCCTTTAACTTGGAAACGTCATCCTCGGACAGATCTCTCACCCGAATGTCGGGGTTAACCCCTGCCTCGGCGACAATGTCGCTTGCGGATTTACGCCCGATTCCAAAGATATAGGTTAAGCCAATTTCAATGCGTTTGTCTCTTGGCAGGTCTACACCAGATATACGAGCCATAATTATTCCTTCCTTTCTGCTCGGCAATCGGCAGAGCAATGAATGAAAACTTTAAATACAGTCTGCGGGCAAAACTCCGGATATCTCCGTGTTTCTTAACCCTGGCGCTGTTTATGCTTGGGATTTTCGCAGATAACCATGATGCGGCCTTTGCGCTTAATAATCTTACATTTTTCGCATACTTTTTTAACAGAAGGTCTGACTTTCATGGTATTGATCCTTCCTTTCTTGAAACAGGCGGGGAATTGCGCCGTTTGGGCGTAAGCCCTATCCGAAAAACGCAACCCCCCCGGCTTGATGTAACCCATCAACCCTGAATAAATTTTACAACGCGAGCGGCCCATCCCGCAGAACTTATTTTGTTCTCCATGTGATGCGGCCTTTGGTCAGGTCGTATGGTGACATCTCGACCGTGACCTTGTCTCCGGGCAGAATCCGGATGAAATTCATCCGCAGTTTGCCCGAAATATGAGCTAGAATAACATGTCCGTTGGCCAGCTCTACTTGAAATGTTGCGTTGGGAAGAGCTTCGACAACGGTGCCTTCCAATTCGATAACGTCCGCTTTGGACATTGAATAACCTCCCTCTGGTGAACGGACTTCGGTATCTTTGCTGCCGAAGTCGATTTGCAGCCTTATGGCAGATGCCATAGGTTACTTGCCGGGCCTCTCGCCCAAAGCGGCAAGGGCGCGGCGTAACTCACGATTGGTCGCCATTGAGGATTCACCCAAAAATGAACCGATCAAAGCTACATGGCGGGGATTTTTGCGTTTGGGTCGTTGGATTGGTCGTCTTTTGCCGTCTGCCACCCAAACTCCGTCTGGGGTGACTTCCAGCACGACCATAGCCTGCCGAGCGTCCCGCCCTCTCAGTGAAATGACCACACAGCCCCGTCTTATCAATCTACCACCCCTTGTGCTACTCACGGAAGCGTTAAAATAACAGGTCCGTCCGGGGTAATTGCAACCGTGTGTTCAAAATGTGCAGACAGCTCGCCATCCGCCGTCACAGTAGTCCAGCCATCCTCCAGTATTTCCACCTCGGGACCGCCGGCATTAATCATGGGTTCAATGGCTAAGGTCATTCCCGGAATCAGCCTTTGGCCTCGACCGGGAGTACCGTAATTGGGAACGCTGGGGTCTTCGTGCAGGTTCGCGCCTACTCCGTGGCCGACAAACTGCCGTACAACCGAGTAACCGCGCACCTCGACATACCTTTGAATTGCGGAGCCTATATCTCCGATTCGGTTTCCCGCCTGCGCCGAGCGAATTCCTTCATACAGGCTTTCGCGGGTCGCAGTCATCAGAGCCTCTGCTTGGGACGAAACATCGCCCGCTGCAAATGTCGCGGCATTATCGCCGTGATATCCGCCAATATTCGCGCCCACATCAATGCTGACGATATCGCCCGCTTTGATGATACGCTTGCCCGGTATGCCGTGGATAACCGTTCCGTTTACCGAAATGCAGGCACTTCCGGGGAAACCGCCGTAGCCGAGGAAGGAGGGTTTTGCTCCCTGCCTTTCTATATATCGGCGTATTTCACGGTCGATCTCGGCCGTGGTAACGCCGGGCTGAACGGCTTTTCCGCCCTTTTCTAATGCCCGTGCAGAAATTATGCAGGCTTCCCGCATAAGTTTGAGCTCACGACTGTTTTTTATTGAAATCATCTTTTCACCATGCCTCTTTCGTCAGCAGGGTGGGGTTTGTACGGCAACCTCTTGCGGACAACTCCGCCCCGAATCGGGAACCGAAAACCCCGTCAATTTCAATCCTTTGCCTCGAGTGCCGCAAGGGTCAAGCGGGTGGTGTCCGCAGTTTCTTCCTGCCCTACAACCACAAAAAGCTTATTTTGCGCGGCATAATACTCTTTAAGAGGCTCGGTTTGCTCTTTATAGATACGCAGTCGCTCACGAACGGTATCGGGATGGTCGTCCTTGCGCTGAACAAGGGTGTCGCCACATCGGTCACAAACGCCCTCGACGGTCGGACGATTGTACACTGTGTGGTAGGTTGCCCCGCAATTGGAGCAGACACGGCGACCCGCCAACCGCTGGGCAATAACTTCATCTTCAACTTCCAGATTGATGACTCTGTCAAGATTAATGCCCATACGGTCGAGTGCCTCGGCCTGAGGAATGGTGCGGGGGAAACCGTCGAGTATAAAGCCTTTTTCACAATCGGGCTGTGCAAGCCGTTCACGGATGATGCCGATGACAACATCATCCGGCACCAGCCGTCCGCTTTCCACATACTCTTTGGCTTTCCGCCCCATCTCGGTGCCGCTTTTCAGCGCTTCACGGATAATGTTACCCGTGGAAATGGTGGGGATTTGCAAATGCTTGCTGATAATGTCGGCTTGGGTTCCTTTGCCGGCGCCGGGTGCGCCGAGTATTATGAGCTTCATAAGACCTTTTCCTCCTGTTACTCACAGCTTACACAAGTTACTCAAGGAATCCTTTGTAATGCCGCATCATCATCTGACTTTCTATCTGCTGGGTTGTTTCAATCGCAACGCCGACTATAATCATAATCGAGGTTCCGCCGAGTGCCAGCCCGTCTATTCCCGATATTGAACTGAATATAATCGGGAAGGTGGCGATTATGCCGAGGCAGATAGCGCCGATAAGGGTAATTTTATTGAGTACACGCTTTATATAATCAACCGTGGGTTTTCCGGGGCGGTATCCGGGGATGGCTCCGGAATTCTTACGGAGATTGTTGGACATCTCAAGCGGATTATACTGAATTGTGACATAGAAAAATGCAAATCCAATAATCAGCAGGAAATAAAGTGTGGCGTATACCGGATGTGTCGGGTTGAATACCGTGTAAATGAACAGTGCAATCTTACCGAAAAAGGCCTTGCCCTCGGGTGCTCCGGTAAATTGAAAGATTACACTCGGAACAGAAACCATCGAGGCTGCCAGTATGATGGGCATAACCCCTGACATGTTGACCTTGATCGGAATATAGGTGTTCTGGCCTCCGTACATTTTTCTGCCGACCACCCGCTTTGCATACTGCACCGGAATACGGCGTTCCGCATCGGTGATTACCACAATAAATCCGATAATCAAAAGGAACAATATAAGAATAACCGGAACCAGAATAACAAACTTTAAGCCCGTGCCGGTCTCCAGGTTTTTTATACCGGATTTATAGAACAGCTCCCACAGGAAGACGGCGGCATTGCGAGAGCGGGATAGAATACCCGCGAACAAAAGCATCGAAATGCCGTTGCCTATACCGCGTTCGTTTATCTGTTCGCCCAGCCACATCATGAGTGCCGAACCTGCGGTGAAGCAGAGAACGATTACAACCGCGGCAAACCAAAACGCCCATCCGCTGGTTTTCTCAAGTGCATTATACTTATTCTTAATCATCAGGAAATAAGCGACACCCAAGAGAATTCCGAGGGCAATGGTTGTATATCGGGTAATCTGCCCCAGCTTCTTACGGCCGGCCTCTCCCTCTTTTGCCAGCCTTTCCAGCGGCGGAATCGCAACCGTCAGCAGCTGGATGATAATACTGGCGTTAATATAGGGGGTTATGGACAGAGCAAAGATACTGGCATCTGAGAAGCCGCCGCCCGACAGCAGCATCAGCATACTCAAAGGGCCTTCGATATTCTTTACTCCTTCAGCCATTTGATCCACATTTATAAAGGGAAGGGTTATGGCCGAGCCTATACGAAAAATAAGGATAATGAAAAGTGTATACAGAATCTTTTTTCTCAGGTCGGCTATCTTCCAAGCGTTGCGCAGAGTCTGAAACATCTCAGATCACCTCTGCCTTCCCGCCGGCAGCCTCGATTTTAGACTTGGCAGATTCGGAAAATGCCGCCGCTTTAACGGTCAGGTTCTTTTCCAAATTTCCGTTGCCTAATATCTTAACACCGTCGTATATTTTCTTTACCAGCCCGGCTTTTTGCAATGCTTTGGCATCTACAACCGAGCCTTTTCTAAGGGAATTCAGCGCAGCGACATTTACAATCGCGTAACGGGTCTCAAAAATGTTGACGAAGCCCCTTTTGGGAACCCGTCTTTGTAAAGGCATCTGGCCGCCTTCAAATCCCGGGCGTACCCCGCGGCCGGCGCGGGCCTTCTGGCCTTTGTGCCCTTTTCCTGCGGTTTTACCCTGACCTGAACCATGTCCTCTGCCTACTCTCTTGTTCTCCCGAACCGAGCCGGGAGCCGGAGAAAGCTCATGCAGCTTCATATTGTTCGCACCTCCTTGCTCGATTGCTTACGCATTTGTTACCTCGACGAGGTGGATAATCTTTGCCACCTTACCCTGTGTGGCGGCGTTGTCGGGCTGGCTTGTGCTGTCGCCGATTTTATTCAGACCGAGTGATTCCGCCGTAGCAATCTGATCCTTTTTACTGCCGATCAGACTTTTTACAAGCGTGATCTTCAGGGCTTTGCTTTTCGTCTTTTTTGCCATATAAAATCATTCCTTTCTAGCACGTAAACACGCCTTTTTATAAAAGGCACGGCATTTGCGCGTTTCGATTAATTCGAAATCCGGCCGATAACCGGAAAGCACAAATCCCGGTTTACCCTCCCGCTTAGCCGAGTTTTTCTTTGGCGGTTTTTCCCCTGATTGCAGCGGCCTCTTCTGCGGTACGCAGCACGGAAAGCCCTTGCATGGTTGCACTTACGATGTTGCAGGGGTTGTTGGACCGAATAGCCTTGGTACGGATATCCTTAATGCCGGCCGCTTCAACAACGGCACGAACCGGACCGCCGGCTATAACTCCGGTACCGGGTGCGGCGGGCTTTAACAACACCCGAGCTGCCCCGAACTTACCGATTACCTCATGGGGAATGGTGCTTCCCTTGAGTGAAATCTGAATCATATTTTTCTTAGCATCCTCGATGCCCTTGCGAATCGCGTCCGGCACCTCACCGGCTTTGCCTAATCCAAAGCCTACCTTGCCGCTGCCGTCACCCACAACTACCAGAGCCGAGAATTTTATTACACGTCCGCCTTTAACCGTCTTGCTAACGCGGTTTATTGATACAATCCGTTCCTTCATTTCTTGGTTGTTTGCGTCATATCTAGCCAAAGTTTTTCCTCCCTTTCCTAGAACTTGAGACCGCCCTCACGGGCGCCTTCGGCCAACTCCCTGACGCGGCCGTGATAAATATAGCCGCCGCGGTCAAAGACGACCTCGGTTATTCCCTTTTCAGCGGCTCGTTGGGCGATGAGTTTACCGACCTTACGGGCGGATTCTTTATTCCCGCCTGCTCCGTCGAAATCCTTTTCGACACTGGAGGCGGTGGTAATTATAACTCCCGCTACATCATCAGCCAACTGGGCATAGATGTTGTTCAGGGAGCGATACACGTTGAGACGGGGATGTGCTGCCGTTCCGCTGATCTTGCCGCGAACGCGGACATGACGCTTCAGGCGTGCTTTATTGTTGCTGGTCTTGCTCACCATGGGTTTTTCACTCTCCTTATAACTTGCCCTTGCCGCCGGTTTTGCCTTCCTTACGGCGGACAACTTCTGCGGCATACTTGATTCCCTTGCCCTTATATGGTTCGGGCGGGCGCTTTTTGCGAACTTCAGCGGCGAACTGCCCAACCAACTGTTTATCCGGACCGGAAATAATGATTATATTAGCAGACGGAGCTTCTATCGTTATACCGGGAATCTCGCTGACGATAACCTGATGGCTGTAGCCCAGATTCATCACCAGATCATTCCCTTGCTTTTGAACACGATAACCGACACCGTTTACCTCCAGCTCCTTTTTGAAGCCGTTTGTAACCCCCTCGATCATGTTGGCGATCAAAGAACGGGTCAGCCCGTGAAGTGAACGGCTTTCTTTCAGATCGTCGGGACGGGCTACATTAACCGCGCCGTCATCGACAGTAACCGTCATAAGAGGATGGATTTCCTGTGTCAGGGTGCCTTTTGACCCCTTGACCGTGACCACCCCGTTATCAACCTTGACTTCGACACTCGCAGGTACGGGTATCGGTTTGCGTCCGATTCTAGACATTTTTCTCCGCCCCCCTTACCATACGAAAGCCAGGACTTCGCCGCCCACATTTTCAGAGCGCGCCTTTTTATCGGTCATAACGCCCCTGGATGTGGAAACAATGGCGGTGCCGATGCCCTTCATGACCTTCGGCATGTCCTCACTGTTGGAATAGATGCGCAAGCCGGGTTTTGAAACTCGTCTGAGACCCATGAGAACCGGGGACTTGGACGAACCCTGGTACTTAAGGAAAATACGAATCACACCCTGCTTGTCATCGCTTATGATTTGATAGTTCTTAATATATCCCTCGTCAACAAGAATCTGGGCAATAGCCTTCTTCATGTTGGAAGCGGGGATATCCACCGAGTCGTGCTTGGCCGAGTTTGCGTTGCGTATCCTCGTAAGCATGTCGGCAATTGTATCGGTGATTTGCATTCCGTCAACCTCCTTTAGCTATTGCTTACCAGCTTGCTTTCCGCACGCCGGGAATTTCGCCCTTATAGGCAAGCTCCCTGAAGCAGATGCGGCAGACACCGTATTTGCGCAGATAGGCGTGGGGACGTCCGCAGATTTTGCAGCGGTTATATCCTCTGGTGGAAAACTTAGGTTCACACTGTTGCTTATTTCTCATTGCTGTTTTTGCCACATAATCCCCCCTTATCCTTTGAACGGAGCGCCCATCAATGTGAGCAGCTCGCGTGCTTCTTCGTCTGTGTTGGCAGTGGTTACAAAACATATATCCATGCCGCGTACCTTGTCAATCTTATCATAGTCGATTTCCGGGAAAATAAGCTGTTCCTTGATGCCCATGTTATAGTTGCCGCGGCCGTCAAATGAATTGGCGTTGAGTCCGCGGAAGTCACGAACACGAGGCAGTGCAGTGTTGAACAGACGGTCAAGAAATTCGTACATACGATCGCCGCGCAAGGTAACCTTGGCGCCTATATTCATCCCCTCACGGAGCTTGAAGTTTGCGACCGACTTTTTCGCCTTGCACACAATCGGGCGTTGACCGGTAATTGCAGATAAATCGGTGACGATGGCATCGATTATCTTGGCATTATCTCTTGCTTCTCCCGAGCTGACATTGATTACAATTTTTTCGAACTTGGGGATTTGCATTACGCTTTTGTATTCGAATTTCTTCATAAGCGCAGGAGCAACCTCCTGCTTATAAAAGTCCTTCATTCTGGCCATTCGCTATCAACCTCCTTACAGGGTTTCGCCGCAGCGTCTGCATATACGCGACTTGGTTTTGTCGGCGAACTTTTTATAACCGACGCGGGTCGGCTTGTTGCAGTGGGGGCAGATGACCATAACTTTGGAGGCGTACATCGCGCCTGCCGACTCGATAATCCCGCCGGGATCTCCCATCTTGCGAGGCTTTAC
>JAQUHC010000038.1 GCA_028683785.1 Oscillospiraceae bacterium | reverse complement strand
TAGATACTCCCTTCAATCTCAGCGTACGTATTATTAGGGCTTTGACCCTGCTTGTACTTTAATTGTAGGGAGTATCCCTTTTTTATGCAAACTCAGAATTTTAGCTTCTTACAGGAATCTCTTTACAGAAAGAAACGACAATTTTCGACAGAAGATTGTCGTTTCTTTTTTGTACTCTTCACTTTTCTCTATTCGTTCTTCTCTCTTCTCTAAAATTGTCGTTTCCAGATATAAGATAAAAGTGAAAAGAGAAGAGAATCGGTGATTGATTGCAAGCAATCGACTTCCTTCGTTTTTTATGGTAATATAAACTTGTCATATTTATTTATTAGGGGGCATTATTTGTGTTAAGAGATTTTAGCAAAGAAGAGTTTGACATTATTATTCAAGCAGGGCAATCAAATAGCGAGGGATGCGGACAGGGAGATGTAGAGAATCCTTACTCCGCAAATGATAACATTTGGTATTTTAATAACGACTTTTCAATTAGTATGGCACAAGAACGAATTTGGGGGAATTCTGTTATAGGCGACTATTCGTTGTCATTTGCAAGAGAGTATGTTGAGAGCGGCAAATTGATGGCAGGACGAAAAGTACTAATAGTCAGAGCTGCAATTGGCGGTACAGGTTTTTTAGACAATCACTGGAAACCTAATGATGATTTATATTTAAGAATGATGGAAATGATAAAAACTGCGCTTTCAATGAACACTAAAAATAAACTGGTTGTTTTCCTGTGGCATCAAGGCGAAACAGATGCATCTTTAAATGCAGATTTCCAAACACATTATAACAACTTATCAACCCTTATTAATAATGTAAGAACAACTTTTGATTGTGAAAACCTACCGTTTATTGCCGGGGACTTTGTTCATCATTGGAAATGTGAAAACATGAAAATTTGCACACCGGTAATCAATGCGATTAAGGAAGTATGTTTAACGATTGGCAATTCTGCGTTTGTAGAAACAACCGGACTCCAATCAAATGACCAAAAAGTCGGAAACCAGGATACAATACATTTTTGCAGGGAAGCACTATTTCAACTAGGCATGAAGTATTTTAGTGCCTTTGAAAATTTATCGTCTGTTAAAAAAATAGCTGACAAATAACTGTATCTTTTTTGTCATACTAAATCCATTCTAAAACATTCCAGAATAGAGCGATGCGTTCCTAATACTAATTTAAAGTAGATATATAGAAATATCATAATAAGAAGATATACAACGGACGAGGATATTATCTATGTTTATAAATTAAATAAGTATAATACTAATTTAAATTAAATAAGTATAATACTAATTTAAATTAAATTAGTATAGGAAGAACGCGCCATGAGCGATAATTATGGAATAGTTATAGTTGGATTTAGTATCAGATGATCAAAAGGGCGCTGTTTTGCAACAGCCCCTTTTTTTAAATCAATTTATCAATACTTTATAAACCTATCCCCGGGGACACCGCAAATGCTACATTTGTCCGGACGGATTTTTTCAATATTGCCGCATACAGGGCAGAGATTAAGCTGAATCAGAAAACATTTAAATATGCCATATTTCTTTTGCGTATTCCTTGATTGTTCTGTCGCTTGAGAAATATCCGCTGTTTGCGATGTTGATCAGGCATTTTTGGGCGAATTTTTCTCTATTTTTATAATCACTGTTTGCTTGCAGCTTCGCGGCAACATAGCTTTCAAGATCAAGCAGAATATAATAGTTGTCCGGCTTGTGCCAGCTGGCTCCTTTTAGAATCGAATCATACAGCTCCCGGAACATACCGGTTCCTTCGTCTGAAAAAGTGCCGTCGATCAAAGTGTCTAATACCTTTTTAATTTTTGGGTTGTTATTGTAAATCTCGTTCGGGTCGTAATTATCCCTGATTTTCGCAAGATCCTCAACCCTTGCGCCGAAAATATAATTGTTTTCGAGGCCTGCTTTTTCTTCAATTTCAATATTGGCTCCGTCGAAAGTACCCAGAGTGACCGCACCGTTCAGCATGAATTTCATATTGGATGTGCCCGAAGCTTCGGTTCCTGCTGTCGAAATCTGCTCAGAAATATCCGCGGCTGGAATCAGCTTTTCGGCATAGGATACGTTATAATTTGAAACAAAATGCACACAAAGCTTATCCTTTGTTTCAGTATCATTATTCACCAATTTTGTTATCTCGCTGATAAATTTAATAATCCCCTTCGCGCGGAAATAGCCCGGTGCTGCTTTCGCGCCAAAAATAAAGGCTGTTGGAGTAAAATCCTTGATCTAGCCGTCCTTAATTCCATAATAAATAGTCAATATTGAGAAGGCATTCATCAGCTGACGCTTATATTCATGCAGACGTTTTACCTGAATGTCAAAGATGAAATCCGGATTTATCCATACGCCTTCTTTTTTTAAAATATAATCGGACAGTACCTGTTTATTGCTGCGCTTGATTTGATTGAGGTTGGAAAATACCTCTTTGTTCTCAGCAAAACTTAGGAGAGATTGTATCTTTTCAAGATTCTTTTCAAAACCGCTGATACCAAGACTATGCAAATAGCGGTTGAGCTGCGGATTGCACACGCACAGCCAGCGGCGTTGTGTGATACCGTTTGTTTTGTTCTGAAATCTGGAAGGATAGAAAGAATACCAGTTTTTCAAGGCATCATTTTTTAGAATATCCGTGTGGATTTTTGCAACGCCGTTTGTGGAGAAGGTAGCGTAAATTGCCATTCGTGCCATATGAATCAGGCCGTTGTCAATGATTTGAAATGAGGAAACTTCCTCAGGGCTTAACCCTTTTCTTTTCAGCTCAGAAGTCAGTTGTTTATTCATTTTTACAATGACAGCATAGACCTTTGATTGTTGCTTAAGCCGCAATATCTTTCCCTCGTCTGCATCATCATTGGGATAAATGACCATGCATATATTGTCTGCTTTGTTCTTCTCTTCAACTGCAAGATCATAGCGCTGATCGTTAAAAGCGGTGAAATTAAAATCCTCGATAGGTTCACTCTGCCATAAACGCAGCGTATTGATTGTTTTTGCTCCGTAACCGATAATCGGCATATCATACGGAACCGCATAAACTGTGCTGTCACCGAATTTTACGGTAACCTTTTCTTCTTCACGTCTAACGGACCATGGGTCGCCGTATTGCTGCCAATTATCTTCAGTTTCCACTTGAAAACCATTTTCAAATTTCTGTTTGAACAAGCCGTATTTATATCGAATACCATAACCGTTAACCGGCAGATTATGTGTAGCAGCACTGTCTAACAGACAGGCGGCAAGGCGGCCTAATCCACCGTTACCCAGCGCATCGTCTTCAATGTCTTCCAAACTGTTATAGTCTACCCCTTTAGACTGTAAAGCGGTTTTCAGGTTTTCTAAAACACCCAATGCATATAGATTATTATAAAATGCCCTTATACCGTTTTGATTGATAATATTAAGCGTGTTACTGTCCCATATAAACAAATCACACTATTTCGCGCGAAAATCACCGTTAACCTTCGCACGAAATAGTGTGAATTTAAAAACCTTTAAATTAGCTCAGCTCTGATTTAATATAATCGTATGATATTTTCGCGCTTTCCATGGGAGTATATTTCGAATATTCTTCCTGCTCCACAATCAGCCATTCAGTACCGCATTCTCCTGCGGTTTTTATTATAGCCGGCATATCAAGTGAACCGCTACCGATTTCAGTACTTTTTTTATTATTATTTTTTTCCATATCTTTTAGATGAATCAACGGAATCCTGCCGTTATATTTTTTCAGATATTCCACAGGATCAACGCCCGCGAATTTTACCCAGTAAACGTCAATTTCACAAATCAGTTCGGGTACCTGCTCAAACAAAATATCTAACGCGTATTTACCGCCAAAGGTTTTAAATTCCTGATTATGATTATGATATCCAACCTTAAAACCGTGTGGAGTATAATAGGAGGCAAGCTCCTTCATCTTTTTTACCAATGCGTTAACATCATCTTCACTTTCAATGGTATGCCACGGCACGACAAGCCCGCAGGTATTTAACTCTTTCTCGAATTCAAGGTTTTCTTTATATGTTCCGGGATTGTCAAACATATTGTGTGTGCCAACAGATACAAGGCCTAATTTATCAAGCTCTTTTTTAACATCAGCCGCGCTGTTCCCAAAATAACCCGCGAACTCAACGCCGTCATAACCCATGGCGGCGACCTTTTTAAGTGTACCGAAAAAATCCCTCTCTACCTCTTGGTGTATTGAATACAACTGTAATGCGATTTTCATAATTATGACCATTCCTTTCGCAGTGACTGGGATGTTTTGGCCGGTTCGGCTGTGCCGAATTTGCGCCTCACTTTCGGCGCAAAAGGACAAAACTCCCCGTTTGAAAAATTTATTTTTCAAACTTTACCTCTTTCAATTATTTATTATTCTAATATCACACCTGGGCGCTTGACTATATCGTCTACATTAGCAGCTTCAATGCCGTGTTCGCTAAATAGTTGTTCTGCGCTTGTATATATTTTATTCTTCGTTTCCGCCGTTTTTCTCTATTATTCTTTTTTTCTTTCACAAATTTAATCTCCTATTATTGATATCTGCTAAGACCATAGTCATTTAATTGAGTCATTAGCTTAAATCTAATTATAAAGAAATAGTTTATTTTTTCAAGACAAAAAACAATTCAAAATTGAAGGAGAATATGATGAAAACCTACTTATCTAAAACAATTTCGGCTCGGTTACAGTCAACCCTACCTCCATTAAAGCAGCCATAAGTTCCTATAAAGATTGGAGTACCGGAGTTCAAAACGGAGAAATTACATTCGTGAATGCCTCCGAAGTTATTCCAATCTGGGATGTTGTATCCAATCTTGAAGGCGTAGAGGGCACTGCCGTCAAGAGTAAAGCCATAGAGGATTACTTTGATTCAAAAGTCGATAAGATTTCCAATGATTTCGAATCTATTAAGACATACATTTCTGATGTATATGTCGGATATGACAGGACAGAGACTTCGGCCAAAAACACACTTCGCAGTAATGGTGTTTCTGAGGGACATATTGTAAATATCGACCTTAATAAAAGCGTAGGCGGGGAGTGGATTTACCTCGGTTATAAGACGACAACCGACAAATCAAAAGCTATTACCGGCATTATTGCTGATTATTATTCCAGTAAGAAAAGCTCCGATCTAACTAATAATGGCATCAAATACAAAATAATCCCTGTAGACCTCAACAAAGGAGCCAGCGGTAAATATATATATCTTTATTATACCAAAGACCAAAAGGCGGGTAATCCCATATCAGAAATTCATACTAAATCCATTTTAAAACATTCCAGAATAGAGCGATGCGTTCCTAATACTAATTTAAATTAAATTAGTATAGGAAGAACGCGCCATGAGCGATAATTATGGAATAGTTATAGTTGGATTTAGTATCAGTATCAGCATGATAGTAAGTTTCAATATGGCAATGCAGACGGTTTTAATGCGGTTTGCAGTTTTTCTAACAGCGATGCCTTAGACCTCAACAGGGGGTCAGGTGGAGATTATATTTATCTTTGGATTAAAAGAAGTTAGAAAATAACTGTTATTGCGCCTGCTCTTTTTGGTTTCGTAACACCGAAAAGCCTTGTTGCATAACTTTTTGCCCTGCGTCTTTTTCGTTCCCTCATTACAAAACAAAAATCCTGTCGTTTTTTCGGCAGGGTTTTTGTTTTGTATTATTCATCGAATTTTTCAATATTCAATATTCATTAAGTGGATTTTTGTAATGAATGATGTAAATTGGAGAAATTATGAGTGCTAATTAATTACAGTACTCTCAAACCAACAACCGACCACCAATAGTACACATGCGGTTTTAATGCTCTCTTAAATTACACTACTCTCAAACTGCTAAGTATGATATATTCCCATGCTCCATAGTTTTAATGCTCTCTTAAATTACACTCCTCTCAAACAGTGATATGTATCGTCTCTGTTTAACATGGGTTTTAATGCTCTCTTAAATTACACTACTCTCAAACCCGGGTCGTTTGTTATGTCGCCTGTTATAAGTTTTAATGCTCTCTTAAATTACACTACTCTCAAACCCCCATACGCCCTGAATCTGCGTACTTGCAGTTTTAATGCTCTCTTAAATTACACTACTCTCAAACCAGTCCGCAGCGGATATTGTCACGATGAACGTTTTAATGCTCTCTTAAATTACACTACTCTCAAACTGAACTCATGGATGCCTATAAAGCCGAGCAGTTTTAATGCTCTCTTAAATTACACTACTCTCAAACGAAATAAAAAGCCGTTTAGGACTAAATAATGTTTTAATGCTCTCTTAAATTACACTACTCTCAAACCTCAAAATCTGAGAAACGACCTACAAATCGCGTGTAATTTCCAAAAACATGCCTATATTCAACTGTATTATGATATAAAATCTGAGTTATGTCAATCATATCTCACACAAATCATTATCTATAATCAGCCTTATTTCATGGGGTAAAATTGGTCTTTCCGAAGATTCAATCATAAATAAATTATATTTATGCATACAGACGCATTCGAAAAATGAGATAAGCTCTTCATCAGTAAAGAATGTTCTCAAATTAACTGTTATGAAAAGCTTGTTTTTCCCCTGCCCCTGTACCATTTCAAAATAATCAAACAGTTTTTCTATCGAATTAACATAATCATCCTTTATAGTTAAGCCCATCGCCTTTAATAAGTTTGGAAATGAAAGCTTGGTCGGTTCGACATCAACAGAAAGGTTAAATGCTAAATCCTGTATGTACTTTTCTAAAAAAGCTAATAACTCTTGAGTTACACAAAAATTTGTCTCATCAAGCGCGGTCTTTTCTAACTCGTTGCAAATATCTGTAAGAAACCGCTTTTGGTTTATATCAAAAGGTACAAACTCGGTCAAAAGCTCGGCGTGGTTTTTTATTTCAACAGGAGTGTTGTTTACTGATAAAACGCTGGTGCCTTCAATGTTTTTTGTTTGATTATATATATCTTCAATTAAACATCTAAAAACCTTTTGGTTTTCTATAACTAAGGATTGTACTTTACCTTCCTCAAAAATAATGGGAGTACTCAGGAGTGAAAACATAAATTTCATAAAACAATCACCCTTTCGTCGCTATCAATAACATCACCCTGTTTCTCGCCAATAATAAATTCAACGCAAGCAAATTGCTTTTCCGTTACCGTAAGAAGCTGAACCAAGCCTTTTGGAGGTTTATGTTTTCTCAATAAACCGGCAAGCGAATTGCTGGCGCTTTGATTTAATAGCATACGACAGTAAACGGATTGCTGCATCATCATAAATCCATTGTTTATCAATACTTTGCGAAACCTGCGATAATTCCTCTTATCTTCGACACTTTCTGTCGGCAAATCAAAAAACACAAGCATTCTCATATATCTATAACTCATATATGCGGAAATAAAATCAAAGAAGAATCGCTGTCGTTTAATGCATCAAAAACGCTTCTCGTATAAATCTTTATCGTATTCAGAACCGTTTGATTTGTATTGTTAATCATAAGGATTTCACTTAACAATGATAGCATACTGTATTTCTCCTCTTTATCAAATTTTTGATACTCATTTTTCCAAACATGCCGATCAATAACGCAACGAAAAGGTTCCATCAAATCGCTTGACAGATTGAATTGGTTAAACATATTATCATGAAATATACCAAGCTGCGTTAAATAACCGTTTGCCGTAATCTCTCTGTTAAAAGCTGAAAGAAGTAGCGTATAACCATAATTGAGTGCCGCATTAGTGGGGCATTCTAAATTCCTTGTAAAATCCATACCGAATAAAGAGTTAAAATATACTTTTGCGGCGTGGCCTTCACGATTTGTTATATCCCTGTACTCAATTTCTGTAAGGTAACCTCTAAGCATTTCCGCCTCTTTTCTCTTACCAATATGTTCGAGAAATTCTGCTTGTTTACGAATCTTTTCAGCAACAATTTCAGTCCATATAATTCCTTTTAACTCGTCGCACCAACCTATTTGAGTTTTTACCTTTCTCGAGCAATCATGGCTACCATAATATGGCGCCAATTCGGCTGATGGATTGCGTTTCTCATCACAAAATATTACTTTAACCTTTTTTTCAATTAGAGCTGAAAGCAAGCAACCCGTTATAGAAACAGCGATATTCTCCACAATAAGTAAAGCTATTTCATCAAGAAACACTCTCTTTGTTTCTTCTCCTCTTACTACCATATATCCCAATTTCAAATCGAGCTTGCAACGATTCGAAATAACAACTGTACGCCAACTCATAGCAACCTCAACAGGTTTTCTGAATATATTTCAAATAATCCTGTGGGCGATTGTTCTATAATCCGGATATTTTTATATTTATCTTTAATATTGCTCAGTTTTAAACTTAAGGTTGAAACACAGGATCTGCTTCCACTATCATTTTCTTTTAGAAAGCTTAAATCAACACTCTGTACTCCCCTTGCCATGATTGAAACAATTGCAAGCAGAGTTTTTATTTGGCCTTTGATTTCGCTGTTTTCATCAATAAACTTCATTCTTCCATCATTAAGAATAGCCAACCCATTATTAGGTCTTTTGATAAATGGTCTTGAATTTAATTTTTCAACCAAATAATCATACAATTCAATATTCTCTTCTCTCGAAACTTTATCATATCTATCACTTATACTTAAATTTGCATTTTTTCTAAGCTTTTCAGATACTGATTTCAGTCTCTTTATATATGCTTCATTATTTGGTTCATAGAAAGCAAAAGAAAGAGGTTCAAGAGCTATACTATCTTTTCCTGCTTTACCTTTAATACACATCCTATATCCATCCAAGGATAAGACTGAATCGAATTTGATTTTTTTCCAATCAAGCATTACTTCTATATCATTTATTTGGGTATCTTTTTTGTAATAACTCTTTATGGTATTTTTTATATATTCTTTAGCATATGATCTGTCCTCCTCAAATTTCTTAGTTACTATAATTTCAATAGGAACAAACATGAGTTCTTTCTTTTTATTTGTGTTAAATCGCACAAGTATAAAATATGAAATGGCTAATTTTGAATATCCACCATATTTTTCAGCAGGCATATTATTTTTAATCTGCGACAAATCACTTGCCGCTTTAAGCGGCATTTGGTCATAAAATCCGCCGGTTCTTGAATAGGGATTTGCTACGACTTGAATGTTGTTATTATTGGTTTCTTTTTTTACTCGTCCTAGATCAGCTGCGCCTTTCCATATTATATTCTCACCTTTATTCACACCGTGTTCAAATAATGCTTTCAACTTTACATTGTACATATCACTATTTTTCAAAAACCATGATTTAGTGAACTTTTCATGGTAAACGTTTCCAACTACAATGTTTAAATAAGCATCTTTTGCATGATGAAGATCATTTACGGCTCTTGATTTTAATAAATCAAATTCATTTCTGAATTCGGAGACTAAACCTGCCTTGACAAAAACTATCTCTGAAACAGGATATCTTTCATTTAGCAAAATAGTCAGTGCTTTGGTGGATTGCCTTGTTTCAACCAACTGCCGGTTTATAAATCCCCACATTTCATCAGCTGAAAACGGAGTTTTTCTTGTTAAACGGTTAAACTTTATATCACTGATAAAACCGTTGTCATTAAGCTGTTTCCAAAATGGATACATCTTTTTTCGCACATCGGCATTTAAAGGGTATCTGTTCCCTTTTATATTTTCATTAAAATCTTTATCCGACAACACCTTATTATTTATACTATCGTCAGCAACCTTTGATCTTGGCCAAATGTGGTCGACATCATACTGTCCTCGATTTTCTATAATAGAATTAATATTTATCGGTTTTCCGGTATAAATACATCTGCCCAGCTGTGTAAAATAGAGGTAGAGCTTTTCGTTTTGTAGTTGGTTATCTGTACAGTTCTCGAGTTCATTTGCTATTTCCCTTACATCCTCTTTTACTTTTTTCATTAAGTCTTCTAACATAACCTTTCGGGTTTTTGTTCTCTTGTTTTTTTGCTCTGCTGTTGAGCCGCGTGCCATTTCTATAAAAATTTTCTTTGGAGCATGAGCTTGAACCTTGACAATTTCATTTACAATATTAATCGTTTTTCTTATTTGACGCTTCACCGGGTTTGACAAATATAGCTCATCCATTTTTTCATCAAGCGATTTATTTGGATTATCATAAGCATGCTGAATGCGGTTATCAATTTCATCTTTGAAAGTAAATTTGTCAGATAAGAGCTGCATAAGGTTGTTATTTGTTTCCCACAATGCTTCAATTATTGTAAATACCTGTCCCGTCTCTTTATTAACTCCAGTTATACCTGTCAGAAACTCTTTAGATAAACGACCGTAGTCCTTGTATTTTAAGCTTGCAACATATTTGATATCCTCTTCGGCAATATTTCTATACTTATTTTTAATCCATTCGTATAGCCGCTTTTTATCTTCGGTAGAGGTAATCCGTTTTATTATTTCTTCTACTTGAGTTTCTGTAAGAGCCCCGCTATTCATAAGCCTTTTAAAAGCATGAAATGACCTTAATGACGACTTTATTTTGTTATCTATCCCAGTTAAAACATAATCTCTTTTTTCAATGGTGGAAATAATATAATCTATTATATTATTTTTCGTTACACTTTGATTTTTAATAAATAATTTTTCAAAAATCTGTTGCTTTAAATCAACAGTAATCGGTTCACCGTTTATCTTAAGGTTGTTAATTTCATTTAAAACCTCATATTTTTGATAAAGCAAGGAATTTTTCGGTATAACTTCACATGAAGGCAAATATGTACAGCGTCCGATCATTCGGTTAATAAATGCCTCTTCACTTTTATCATAATCTACAACACTTTCAATATTCCACGGGTAAATTTTATCTTTATTTTTAAACTCGACCCAACTATATTTGCTTTTTTTATTTAAAACGCCCACGAAATATGGTATCCTAAATTTGAATATCGCAATAATTTTTTCTGTAACACTTATTCCCAAATCATCAACTTCCGATAAAAACGGCAGATATTCCTTAACATTATTTAGAAGGGTAACTAATTCGTGAAGATATAGCTGATATGGTATCACACTATTATCGGAATCCTTTTGCTTTGGCAAAAATGTTTTTGCATCTATACGCTTAATCATATCGTCGTAAAATTCTCGATGTTTGGTTGACGGTACAATATTTTTAATTTTTTCACTTAAATATTCATAAAATTCTTCTTTACTTGCTTTTTCTTTTATTTGCTTCCTTCCAATCCCGGTATATATATATGCGGCATAATTTTTTGTTTTAGGCGCTGCTTTAAATAGCTTATCATATGTCTCTTTACTGCCGGCACAGTCTAAAACAAAGGATTTCAGGTTCTTTAAATCTAATTTATGCTGTTGGTATTTTTCGACCTTAGATTTTGATATAAATTTTGACTTCTCATCACCAAGAATATTTACTAAGGCAGCCCAATCAAAAAGATCTTTTAATTTATAAATTAATTCTGCATCGTCTCCGATGTCTTGAAGGGTTGTATCTAATTCTTCTAAAGACTTTGATAATGTAATGGAACCTAATTCAAAATATTCCTCTATCTTTTGTAAAAATAAGTCTTTCAGCTTTACACTTCCTCCGGAAAGCAAAGTAATAATAGCTTCCGGATTATATAACATGTCATTCTCCAAGGCTTTCTTTTTAGTTGAACCGGTTATCCCAAATAGCATTCTGAACATCTCTTTTTTCTTTGTTACACCTACCTCGGTTTTTAAAACCTGTTTAAATTCATCTTTGTCACAAAGAATTTTATAGTCTTCTCCAAGATAGGAGACTAAACATTCGTATAATGAATTAAAGCTGTCGGCAATATCGATATTGTTTTCATCCATTGGGCTATGAAAATGGCCCCTGTGCTTTACTAACCATGAAACCGCTAGATAAACCAATCTAACATCCTTTGCAGATTTATCATCAATCAAATCCATTATCAAATGGTGGATTGTTGGATATTTATCATAATAATTTTTATCGGAAAAGTTTTCGTCATTAAGCAGAAGAAAGGTGTCGCTGCTTGACGACTTATCTTCTCTCCACAATGCACTCTCTTTTAGTCTTATGAAAAACCCTTCATCTACTTTTGCTATTTCTGGCGCGAACAATTCCTTTACCATATCCACCCTTTGTTTGCGCCTATTTATCCTCCGCCTTGCACTCCTGAACTTTCTTCTTTTTTTTCTTAGCTCTGCTTCTTTAAACAGAGATACTCCCAACATTCTTTTACCTTTGTATTTAAGAGGATTATAGCTTTCATCTGTTACCGCGTATCCTACGGAGTTAGTTCCAACATCAAGCCCTAAATAATAATTATTCATTTTTTAGTTGACACTCCTTATTTTTTAGTTTACAATTAAGATGCTCTTGAATTACACTACAAAGTTCAAATAAGCTTTTAGCGAAATCGTAAGCATTGACTTACAGCACATTGGTGCGTTTATAGAACCCCTTAAGGGGTTCTATTTTCTTTTGTTATTTGTAGATTACATACAAATTCTATTAATATTCTACATTTTTACTATTTTATCACATAACTTCACAAAAGTAAAATTTAAAGCTATTTTGTTTAAGCTGTCTTGTTTTATATCGAAATATGTTACTTTTTGTTTATGCACATCATTAATCATTAGTAACAAAACAAGCGACAATCTTCAGCTGAAGATTGTCGCTTGTTTTGTTAAATCAATTTATCAATACTTTATAAACCTATCCCCGGGGACACTGCAAATGCTGCATTTGTCCGGACGGAATTTTTCAATATTGCCGCATACAGGGCAGAGATAATAGAAGACTTCTTCTGTCTCATCAAGATTGTCAAGTGCTTCCTTATAGAGACCTGCATGAACCTCTTCTGCCTTCATCGCGAATTTAAACGACATCAGCGCAGCCTTGTTTCCTTCTTCTTCCGCTTCTTTTACGAAATCCGGATACATCTCTTTATACTCATATGTCTCACCTGCAATACCGTCTTTCAGATTATCTTCTGTTGAGCCGATTTTTCCGGCTACTTCAAAATGTTTTAAGGCATGCAGGGTTTCGGCATCGGCTGCTGCTCTGAACAATTTTGCAGCATTCAATTTCCCGTCTTTTTCGGCTTTCTTTGCGTATGCTGTATACTTTCTGTTTGCCTGAGATTCTCCGGCAAATGCCGCCATCAAGTTTTTTAATGTTTTGTTTTCACTCATTTTTTTATCTCCCTCATTTTATTACCTCCTTCGTGTATAATATTGTAATCATTACACTGTAGTAACCATTACATAATATTATAGCAATCGCAAAGTTAAAATGCAAGAGCTTATTCTCTTAATCTCTTATTACTTTTTTTCATATTATCACGAAGGCTCAACCGCCTCGGTTCTCAGCCGAGAGCAGTTGAGCCTTAAAAACAGGATTAAATCGTTCCGTCATCATCTTCAATATCGTTGCGGCTTCTTTTAGTCTTGTGGCGTAAGCGGCGCATTTCATCTTCAGAATACTGGCGGGGAAATGTCGTTTTTTGTTCTTCATCTTCGGATGGGAGTGTATCCTCAAACACGCGCTCCTCTTCGTCTTCCTCATCGTCTTCCAAAATATTGAGCGCGCGCTTTGCTTCCTTATCTTCATCCGGATGTTCCTTGTAATATGGGTCTATCATGTGCTTTTTTATGAGCGGAAACACGGTATAATTGATAAGCAGCATCCTGAATGCCGGGAACAGAAATATATACATAAACAATATAACCAAAATACCGACCGGCGTAAAACTGAAATAAATAACTGCTGCAAGAGCATAGCATAAACCGAATATTATAAACAACATCAAATTTCTTAACAAGCCTGCCGTAGCAAATATAAAGCTGTTTTTATAAATCTGCTTAATTGTCAGTTTAAATGTTATTACCATTATATGCATATAATATTTCATAAACGAAAAAATCAAATATATTGAAAGTATTAACGCCAACATTACATATCCCAAAATTTCTTTTTCGCCGTTGAAAAAGAAAACAATGTCGAATATCAGAATTATCGTTACGACCAGATTAATCAGACCTATTATGAGTGCCTGTTTCCAATTTTTCTTTATGGTATCTACAAAATCTGCGTAAACAAAGGCATGCTTTTCCCTTGCAAAGTTGCGTGTAACATATGCCAGTCCCGCATTTGCCAAGCCCACCGTCACCACCGGCAGTGAAAACAGTACATACAAAAGATTAACCGTAATAAGCTTCCAGAATTTTCTGGTAAATATCTCAAAAAAAATGACGAAAGATTTCTTTTTCGGACCGTCTTTTTGTACTCCAGGACCGGGTTTACTGTAATCGAATAACCCAAAAAAGCCTGCCATATAAATTCCTCTCCTTAAAACATCCTGCAAAAATTATTATAATAAAACTTTACCGAACAAAAGCCTTAAACAAACATCGGCAACCCCCGATGCAAATGCGATACAAAAATAAACAAGAAAGCGCACACAATATAATTTAAAATCCTGCCATAACCCGCCTATTCCTCCGTTGGGTAAAAGCTGTCGGCTTAAAAGAACCGACATATGAATTGATTCCATGCTTCCGAAAAGCAGGGCGGTCGCGGCAATAATATAATGAGGAATTATCAGAATCGCTGCTGCCACCATTCCTTTAAAACCTAAAGAGGCATAATATGCTTCGGTAAGACCGAGCCCCATACCGAAAAAAAGTGGTACGACAGAAGCAAAGGGAGCACCGCAGGCTGATAAACCCAAAACAAATAAAAGCGAAAGCAAAAACAATGTAGAAAAGCAGGATGAAAACAGAGCTGTTATTCCGCCTTTGAAACCATCAATTATAACCCTAACTTCAAGTATTGTGGCAAGCTCATCTGAAATCAGTACATTCGATAATGAAAACACCATGACACCGATCAGGACTCCTGCCAAAAATACAAGCGTAAACAACAGTAAAAGGCGATTGTCAGCCAAAAACTCTGCCCAGGATTTCATGGTCTTAACAGTGTTTCCCGATGCGGATTTTAATCGCCCGGAGTTTGTCCGCTCTTTCACCACAGCACCTCCCACAGCCAAAAAAGGCTTGCACATTTATAATAATTTATGCGGGAGGTTCTGAGGATATTCCGACGGCTTATTCTAAGAGCGCTGCTTTTATCATTATAGCACATTCAAGCCGCTTTTTTTCAAGCTTACATGAAAGGATATGAGGACGTAAAATATCCCCTTCATA
>JAQUHC010000169.1 GCA_028683785.1 Oscillospiraceae bacterium | reverse complement strand
GCCGAAGCAACCGCCAGCAGCCTTGAAGCAGCCTTCGCACCGGCACCCATTTGCTGCAATAAACCGTTCATATTATTAATCATTCCTTTCCTAATACGGAAGAGTTAAATAATCAGCGTTCCGACAGGCTTGCCTTCAAATAAATCATAAAGGCGGGAGGGGTCAGAGCCGTTTAATATTACCGTGGAAATCCCCTGAGCGGATGCAATTTCGGCGGCATGGAGCTTGGTTATCATGCCGCCGGTTCCGCGAGATGAGCCTGCTCCGCTGGCCGCTTTCCGCAAATCATCGTCGATCTTTTCAACCAGCGGAATGAATTTCGCGTCCGGATTTGTTCGGGGATCGGCTGTGTAAACCCCGTCAATATCGGTCAGTATAATCAGGGCGTCCGCCCCCGATAATACGGCAACAACCGCCGAAAGCGAATCGTTGTCACCGAATTCAATTTCTTCAAACGATACCGTGTCATTTTCATTGACAATCGGCACCGCTCCGTATTCTAAAAGGCGCTGTATGGTATTTATAACATTGTTTTTTCGATTTTTATCATCAATAACATCACGGGTAAGCAGAACCTGTGCCGTAACATGCCCATACTCTGAAAAATGCTTATCATATATATACATCAGCTCACATTGCCCGACCGCGGCGGCCGCCTGTTTGCCCCCCATATCCCGAGGGCGTTCGGTCAGCCCGAGGTGTGCCGCCCCCACGCCGATCGCGCCCGAGGTTACCAGCAAAACCTCCTTGCCCGAATTTTTAATATCTGACAGCACCCGAACCAGCGATTCTATACGCCGCAGGTTGAGCTTTCCGTTCGCATAGGTCAGAGTCGAGGTTCCGATCTTTACCACAACCCGTTTTGCATTAGCAATTCTTATAAAACCCTCTGATAAAAGGTCACTCATAAAGCCACTTCCCTCAAAAATAAATCAAACCTATTATAACAGCCGCCGATAAGGTTATCAAGCAAAAGACAACAGCCCTTTATAAAATGAACGGCTTTTCGTGTTCCCCGCCACCGAAAGAGCCCTGGCGGGATTACCGATAACATCGGCGGCAAGCATATCAATATCGGAACGGGTAAGACTGTTCAGATTGTCAAGTATCTCTTCACTTGTTATCTGCCGCCCTTCAAAAAGCTCGTTATGCCCCGCGAATGAAGCGCGGGCGGCCACGGTTTCCAGCCCCATAATATTCGATGCCTTTATCTGGGCTCTGGCTCGGTCAAACTCCTCCTCCGTAACCCCGTCAAGCAAACCCTTTAAAACATTATTGATTTCTGTCAGCACTCTTTCCTGCCGATCGGCGGAAAAGGAGGCCAATACGGTAAAAAGTCCGGTGCCTTTTGATGCCGAATGAGAGCTGTAAACCGAATAAGCCAGTCCCAACTCTTCCCGCAGGCGCTGGAACAGGCGGGATGATGCCCCTCCGCCCACAATAAAATTCAGAACCATCATTGCATAACGGCGCTTGTCTTCTGAAGGCAGACCGGGCATTGCGATTGCGAGACTTGTCTGTTCAAACCTTTTTTTGGTCAACGCCAATGAAGGGATAAATTCCGGAACATCAAGCTTGGGCAGATTACCGCCGCTTTTGACCGAGCCGAGAGTATTTTGTATCAGAGTATCCATTCCGTCCCTGTCAAAGCTGCCGGCGACAACCGCGATCATGCGTTCCGGTGTATAATTGTTACGAATATATCCCCTCAAATCATCCGAGGTAAAACCCGAAACGGTCTTTTTGATGCCGCAGATCGGGCGACCGAGGGGCGAATTCGGCCAAACGGCGGCATAGAGCGCTTCGTTCGCCACATCCTCACCGCTGTCCTCATACATTGCCATCTCATCCAATATTACACCGCGTTCGCGCTCAAGCTCATCCGGGTCAATCAGCGGATTTAACAGCATATCACAAAGGATATCCATGGCTGACACCGCGTTTTCCGCCAGAGTCTGGGCGTAATATCGGGTATATTCCTTGGTGGTATATGCGTTAATCCCGCCCCCCAGCGAGTCCATTTCTTCGGAAATATCCTTTGAGGAGCGTGTCGCAGTCCCTTTAAACAGCATATGCTCAATAAAATGAGAAATGCCTTGCTCATGAATATTTTCATGGCGGGAGCCTGCCGAAACCCATATCCCGACCGATGCGGAATATGCCCCCTCTATCGGGAGATATACAATGCATAAGCCGTTTTCGAGTATCTGTTTTTCCATATATAAAAGAATTCCTTCCGTTTGTAAATAAGGATTATGTTCCCATCATCCCCATCAGCGCCATTGACCAAAAGCCGATTAAAAAACCATAGGTTCCGAAATGCTTGTTATTCATACGCGCTTGCGGGATCAGCTCCTCAACCACAATAAATATCATTGCCCCGGCGGCAACACTTAAAAGGAGGGGTAATATTATTCCTCCCAATGTAATAAGCAGGGCGGACGAAGCCGTTCCTATAATTGCGGCAGCGGGTTCGGCAAGGCTGGCAAGCAGCCCCAACTTGTGACAACGTTTTTTGTCCATGCCGCTTTGATACAGCGGATAAACAACCGCCATGCCCTCCGGAAAGTTTTGTAACACCAATCCAAAAGAGAAAATCAAGGCCGCGGTCCAGTTCAAGGTCGTGTCTTTCATGGCTGCCGAGAGAACAACGCCAAGCGCCAACCCCTCGGGTATGTTATGCAGTGCCACTGCAAGCACCAGCAGCATGGGACGGGACAATCCGCTGGGTAGCCCTTCCGGCAAATTATCATCGGTATGCTGGTGAGGGATCAGTTTGTCAAGTCCCAGCATACCCACACAACCCAAGAAAAATCCAAGTGTAATAATAAAAGCCCCGAAAATGTCTTTATCTGTCGCCTCAAAGGCGGGTAAAACAAGCGACCAGACCGAAGCTGCAATCATCACGCCCGCGGCAAAGCCCAGCATCATTCCCTGCCTTTTTACCGAGCCCAGCTTCATTACAAGGGCGAGAACCGACCCCGCATAGGTTGCTAACCATGGTAGAAACATCAATATGAAGAAAAGATCCCAACGCAATATTAGCTCCCCCCGTATTCCCGTTTAGATGAATCATCACGGGTAATTTATTATGGGCTAATTTTATCATATTTATGAGAAATTGCAATAAAACAGTCAGGGCATATACATTTCGCCATATGTTTTTCATTATAAGAAGAAAAACCCCGATGATTTGACTTGACAAACGGGACAAATAATATATAATAAATAACGCTGATTATACTGTTTATACTTATTTAATTTATAAACATAGATAATATCCTCGTCCGTTGTATATCTTCTTATTATGATATTTCTATATATCTACTTTAAATTAGTATTATATACCGCATCTTGTATCATAATAAACAGGTCTTATACTGCGGAATTGTGTAATGGTAGCACGACAGACTCTGACTCTGTTTGTCTGGGTTCAAATCCTAGTTCCGCAACCATACTGAATACCCATAAGGGGCTTGAAGCCTTTTGTGGGTATTTTATTTTGTGTAGACCGGAGTGCAGTTGGTGATTCACTATGCACTTCGGTCCGTTTCATTGCGTCCAAAAGTTTTCAGAAAAGAATCCTTTTGAGATTTGCTCATTTCAGGCAGTTCTACATATCCAATCATCTTATAGTAA
>JAQUHC010000037.1 GCA_028683785.1 Oscillospiraceae bacterium | reverse complement strand
CAAAAACCGATTATTTGAATTTTTTCTTATCTCGCTTATTAAAGAGGTAGCAGCCATTCCGGCTCCTACAATTAAAAGCCGTTTTATTGCGCCTTCGGTTTTTATTCTCGAATTCATTCCGTAGAGCCTATAAACACATCGATAAAAAACCAACATCAGTGTAATCAATAATGTGGCAAAAATATGATTTGATATACTTATATTGCCGACTACAAGCTCGTATGCAACGGCATAAATTATGCCTGCCAACATGGTGCTTGAGGCACAGCGAAAAAACTCTTCGACATCAGCATATCTCCATATACTGCCATAAACCTGAAATAAAAACAGTGATACAATATACATAACCGTCGGTATTAACACCGCTAATATTTTGTTTTCCGGTGTTATGTATCCTGTCTCATATTTAATCACTACAAAATAAGTGCCGGAAATAATAAGAATATCCAAAAGAACCATCAAGAGTGTTTTGCGCTGTTTTACCCACCTGATAAACGGCAACGAAAAGTCCTCCTTATTCTTATATCTTAATACAATTATATTTATTAACCATTAAAAAGTCAATGTATATACATGTCAATTATTCTTTATTTGCCAATAGTACTACATAGTGGCACTCGCTTGGCGATATTAAATTCTCAAGCTTACAAACATCATTATATGTAATGATTGTATGGTATTCATTCAATCATAATGAAACGACAATTTTCGGTCGAAAACTGTCGTTTCTTTTTTCTTTATAATTGGAATTAGTTTATTTCGGCAAGCCATTATTAGCTCATTTCGGCAAGCCATAACCCGTGCAGATTGCAATAAGCAAACACAGCCTTGGGAGTATCATCAATAACTGCAAAAGTGACTGCCGGCTGATCGCCGGGTTTCAGCGCCTTTCTTTGCCCGCCCTTGTCCGTTTGGATATATACCCATTCTATGTAATGCTCTTTTATCATGGGATGGTCAACGCTGCCTACCCGCACATTGACAATGCCTTCTTTATATTCGGCTTGCGGCACATGCTTTTCGACAGAAGCATCGACGGTATTGGGTACCAACTCTTCCATATGCTCGCCGCAGCAGATTAGCGGAGCACTTCCATTATGTATCAGACCTACCGTATTACCGCAGTGCTTGCAAATAAAAAACTGTTGATATTTCATACTAACATCCCCTTTAATCGATTTATCTTTATCATAAATAGATATTGACCTATATGTCAAGTCGGTAAAAAGATAAAAAGATTGTATTTCTTATAAATTAATGGTAAAATTTTTACAAAGAGTTTTATTTTTGGATTTTTATTATTAAATGCAAAAATAAAGTCACATATTCGACTTGAAGTCCACCTTTGCTTTATTATAAAAAGGGGCGATATAAGTTTGAAAAATAAATTTTTCAAACGGGGAGTTTTGTCCTTTTGCGCCAAAAGCGAGGCGCAAATTCGGCACAGCCGAACCGGTCAAAACATCCCGGTCACTGCGAAAGGATGGTCATAAGAATGAAAAAACACAATGGTCTTTATCCAAGAGGAAGAGCGGCACATATAGCCTTGCGTATTCTCTGTCCCTTTATACTACAAATCGGTCGGACAGGCAAAAAGATTAAAAGCCTTGCCGAAAATGAAAGGCGCATTACAGCCGGTTTTCTTGCCTTTTGCATGGTGTTGACAATACTGCCGCTAGGAATCCTCCCCGCAAGAGCGGAATCCGTCGCTTCACCCAATACCATTGTGGTGGATGGGTCTAAATATGCATTGACAGCCCGTGACTTGTTTTATGCTATCATAACGGCAAATGACGGTGATACGATTGATATCCGCGGCAATGTCAATATTGATGATATGGTTGGAGTAATAAAAAGTGTCACTATTACAAGCTCCACCGGCAGCAGCTTGATTCGCGACGCTGGGTTTACATCGGGAAGTATGCTTTTTGTACAAAGCGGTGTTACCCTGACCCTTAAAAAGATCACATTAAACGGCAATAATGTAGAGGGTTCTTCCGCAATCCATTTATCCGCTGCTCATCTGATTATGGAAGACCAAACCGTTATAAAAAACTGCAATGCCGGTACGTATTTGGGCGGTGCTGTTTATGCCCCCGATAACGGCACCACCATTACCATGAACGACAGTACCATCTCGGGAAGTTCAGCAACCCACGGCGGTGGTGTATATATGGACTCCGGCACTATTACCATGAATGACAGCACCATTTCGGGCAACACGGCATCCTACGGCGGCGGTATTTTTCTTGCTTCCGGTTCGGCTAATATAACCGGCGGAAGTATAGCAGGCAATACGGCAAAATACGGTGGCGGTGTACACAATTCCGGTAATTTTACCATGATCAAAAGCATCATATCGGGCAATGAAGCCGATTATGGCGGCGGTGCATATAATTATAACGGTACTTTTATCATGATTGACAGTACCATCTCAGATAATACGGCAACCGTCGGCGGCGGCATATTTACCGAATCCGGTTCACATATTAGTATGACCGGCGGTCTCATTACACATAACACATCATCTTCCACCCCTGGCGGTGGTGTTTATTTTTATAGCGGAACCTTCAATGTTTCCGGCTCAGCTTGTGTCACAGATAATACTGCCGGCACTGTTCCTAGCAATGTCTATCTGAAAGGCGGAACAAGTGTTTTGGTTGCCGGTGACTTTACCGGTGCCATTGGTATTACAAAGGAAGATCTCATCGGTACAGCAGTAATCGGTAATATCACTGCCGACAATAAGGATCAGTTCTTTATTGACTGCATGGTAAAGTACGGTAAGTATTACGACACCGTTTTTATCGATAATAGAATTGACATACAGGAGGTAACAGATAAGGTTCAGACTGTTAGCGCATTCTCTGAACTTACGGCTGCCGTTGCCAATTCGGCATCCAAGCCGTATATTGATGTTCAGGCAAATATCGCCTTGGTAGGCACAATTGATATAAGCGATTCAAAACAGCTGACGATATTTAGCTCTAACGGTAGTGCAATTACAAGACTTTTCTCGTTTCAAATGCATATGCTTTGGCTTTCAGGCTTAGGAACTAAGCTGACCTTAAGGGAAATTAGGCTTGACGGCCATAGTAATTACGCTATATTAAATGCCATTTATAATACTGACACAGCAAAGCTTGTTTTAAATCCCGGCGCTGTTATTCAAAATAATAACATTAAACAAACTAGTACTAGTCCCGATTATTTAAATGGCGGCGGTGTTTTCAATAGCAACAGCGTCATTATCATGAACGGCGGCGCTATCTCAGGCAATAGGGCATCATTACACGGTGGCGGTGTATATAATAATGGAACCTTCACCATGAACGGCGGAACCATATCCGACAATACAGCAACCAATAACAGCGGTGGTGGGGTGTTTAACGGTGGGACCTTCACCATGAGAAGTGGTATAATTTCAGGCAATACAGCAACCAACAACAACGGCGGCGGTGTGCAGAACAATGGAACCTTCTCCATGAATGGAGGTTCCATCTCAAATAATACGGCAAGTGGCATCTACGGCATCGGCAACGGCGGTGGTGTTTTGAACAATGGAACCTTTACCATGTGCGACGGCAACATATCGGATAATACAGCAAACACAATCGGTGGCGGTGTGTATAGTAGCAACAGCGGTACATTCATTATGAATGACGGTGCCATCTCAAATAATACGGCAAGAGACGGCTACGGCGGTGGTGTGTATAGCGAAGGAGCTTTTGCCATGAATGGAGGTGGCATTTCCGGCAATACGACATCCAACGATGGCGGCGGTGTGTATAACGAAGGAATCTTCACCATTAATGGTGGGACTATCTCGGGTAATAACGCACGCCTCGGTGGCGGTGTGTTAAATTACAATACCTTTACCATGAGTGGTGGTATCATAAACTACAATTTGGCAATTTACGGCGGTGGTGTGTATA
Source organism: Oscillospiraceae bacterium (assembly GCA_028683785.1). Taxonomy (GTDB): domain Bacteria; phylum Bacillota; class Clostridia; order Oscillospirales; family Acutalibacteraceae; genus Avimonas. Next base: position 11,481 of record JAQUHC010000037.1, on the reverse strand, counting down.
ACGGTGCATCTTTCACCATGAGCGACGGCACTATCTCGTGTAACAACGTAACCTTTAGAGGCGGCGGTGTGTACACCCATGGTACCTTCACCATGAGTGGCGGGGGTATCTCGGGCAATACGGCAAATAATACGACACGCGACGGCGACGGCGGCGGCGTGTATAACGAGGGAGCGTTCACCATTACTGGCGGTGCCATATCTAGTAATAAAGCAAACAACAGCGGTGGTGGCGTATATATTGGATTATATGCACCCCTATCTGCAACCTTCTCTATGATTGGCGGTACCATCTCAAATAATACAGCATACTATGGCGGTGGTGTGTTTAACAATAATGCTAGTATTTTCACTATGTCCGGCGGAGATATTTCACGTAATTCAGCAAGCCACAGCGGTGGCGGTGTGCGGAACAACGGAATCTTCACCATGAGTGACAGCTCCATTTATGGTAATTCGGCATACTATAGCGGCGGCGGCGTGTACAACTATGATGGAACTTTCACCATGAACAGCGGTACTATCTCAGAGAACGAGTCAACAAATCACAACGGCGGAGGCATTTATAATCAAGGTCCCTTCACCATGAACGGCGGTAACCTCTCTGGTAATGCAGCGCATTTTGGCGGAGGCATTTATAATGTCAGCACCTTCGCCATGGACAGCGGCAATATTTCGGATAATACGGCGTCCTACGACGGTGGCGGTGTGGGCAACGCTGGAACATTTACCATGGTCGGTGGTGCCATATCAAATAATACGGCTAAAGCGATAAGCGGCAACGGCGGCGGTGGTGGAGTGCATAATAACGGCACCTTTAACATTCAAGGCGCAAGCACTATTACCAATAACAGAAAAGGAGCGAATGAATCCGCGCCTATAAATAATGTCTTTTTACTGACAGGAAAAACCATTACCGTAACAGGAGCGCTCAGCGGTGAAGTCGGCGTTAATATGCAAACCTACGGAACAGCCGCAGTAGGTAGCACTACTCCTGCTTATACTGTTACCCAAAATGATAAAAACTGTTTAATACCTGATATGAGCGGATATGTTTCACATCTTGACAGCGCGAATAATTCCATTCAGATATTGCTCCTGCCGGTTATGGCTCCTCTTTCTGCGCCGGCAAGAGTTACAGCCGGCAATAAATTATTGGCAACAGCACCGATTGTCACCGATAATGGATTTGTCACCGAAAATCACCGTTTTGAAATAAAGAAACCCGGCCAAAGCTATGTGACATTTGATCCCCAAAACACTGTACTTGATATATCATATAACGGTTCTTACCTGCGTTATCTGGCTGAATATACCAACGACACAACAAAGACCATATATTCAAACGAAGTGCCCGTAAATGTGATAAAAACTGCCCCGGCGCTTATGGTTGGGGTGAGCCCCGACAATCCCGCGACCTACGGCAACGAGGTTGCTTTAACCGCAACCTTCAGCGGTGCTTATATCCCAAGCGGAACGGTCCAATTTAAAGTCGGAGGGGTAAATTTAGGTGCTCCTGTGGTAATCAGCAGTGGAAAAGCTGTCTATTGCTATACACCAAACGCAAGTGATACAGCCTACTCTTACGCTGCCGTCTACAGCGGTGATGCGAACAATGAGCCTGCCGCTTCCGCCATAACAAGCTATACTGTTAATAAGGCAAATCAGTCTGTCCTGGCTGTTGTAAGCGATAGCTCAATCACCTTCGGAGATACCTATGTCGCATCGGCATCCGGCGGTTCATCAGGCGGGGCAGTGAGCTTTCAAATAATCGGGGGAACCGGAGAGGGCAGCTTTAACGGAAATGTGCTGACAGTCACCAAGGCCGGAACCATTATTTATACCGCTAAAATGAGCGGCGGCAGTAACTACAACGATGTTATATCAAGCGCATTCACCTTAACGGTAAATAAAGCGAATTCCTCAATCTCCATCAATAACGATAAAACCGTTGTCTATTCCAAAAACGAAGTAACATATGCGACAAGCGATGTCACAAAATCCGGCTCATCCGGCACGATTATGTTTAACTATTATTCCGATATCCCCTGCACAAACGAAATACCGGCTCCGATAAACGTCGGAACCTATTATGTAAAAGCCACTGTTGCTGCCGATGATAATTACAACAGTGCAACATCCGCATCGGCGAAAATTATAATAAACCCTAAACCCGTCTCTATTATTGGTGTAACGGTTAATGATAAGTCCTATGACGGCAATAATACCGCAACCATAAGCTCGAGCGGCACCTTAAACGGTGTAATTGATGGTGATATTGTTGACCTGAAATCCGGAACCTGCACCTTTAACAGCATCAATGCAGGAAACGGTATAGCTTTAACAGCAAGTGGCTTCGGCATTGAGGGAGCGAGTGTGAACAACTATATCTTGACAAGTCAACCAGCCATGCTCAATGCAAACATAACTACTGTTGCACTTTCCGTTTCGGTTGAAAAGGTAACAATAAAAACAGGGCAGCCAATACCGTCGCTTGCCGTTTTGGTTACAGGCTTTGTAAACGGAGAATCAGAAACCGGAATTTCGGGCTTTGTAAAACCGGGAGCAAGCGTCAGCGGTGAATATGACACTACCGTTCAGAGCTTGAGCAAATTTAATGTAACTTACAGCTCAGGCAACGCGACAAATAATTATACTTTTCAATATAACAATGTTGCGCAAATTGAAATTCAAAGTGTTTATATTACCGATGCAGATTATTCCGCGGATAAAGACTTAACCAAGTGGCAAAAAGGGGATATCAAGATAACTCCTAAAAACGAATATACCGGGATTTCCACAGATAAAACAAACTGGGCTGCATCTTTATCCCTTTCTGTCGAAGGGGATAACAGCGTTGCTTTCTATCTCAAAAAGCCCGATGGAACAATCACCGAAAATAAGACCATAAATTATAAGGTTGATAACACAGCTCCGTCGGGTGAAATCACCGTCAAGGAAAATAGATTTAAAAGCTTTATCAATTTTATTTCATTCGGAGTTTTTTGCAAAAACACCGTTGATGTCACCATCAGCGGAGTGGACAACCTGACAAATTACACCATAGAGTACATGGTCTGTGAGGATACAGATACAACCGGACATTCATACCAAAGCTATTCGGGTACATTCAGTCTAAGCAGCAAGGGAACCCATGTTGTATTTGCCAAAATCACAGATGAAGTCGGGAACGAAACCATCATCCGAACCGACGGTGTGATAGTGTATCAAGACAGCACTGCAGACACCGACAAGGTGACCTATGAAAAGCTCTCATCCGCTGACAAGTCTGCCACAGTCAACCTAAATGGAAACACAATTGACAGCGTTATGGTCGCGGACACACTGCTGACCTCGTCGCAATACACAGTAAATGGTAACGCCATCACCTTGAAAGGTGATTATTTGGAAACCCTGTCAGCAGGCAATCATACCGTAACCGTGAGCTTTAATCCACAGGGTGTTGAATACGACCCCTCAAACAGCGACGGTGATATCACCTATAACGGCGACGCTCCTGCAACCACAACATTTATCATCGAAGTGGTACGCAAAGAGCTCACTGTCAATGAGCTTCTCTTTACCCCGCCCCAAAACCTAATCTATGACGGAAGCAATAAAACCGCTTTAGTCACGGCTAAAACAGGAATCATCGGTATCGGCACCGTTACCGTCAGCTATTACCACGGTGACGAGGAACTCTCCTTTGCACCTGTTAATGTCGGAATCTACACGGTTAAGGTTGATATCACAGATGGAGAGAATTACAGCTCGGTATCCGGTCTGACAGTAGGAAGCTTTACCATAGTGAATGCCGATCAACCCGTTCCCACTACACCAAGTCCTTCAGATCCCACCACCTTTGCAAACAACGATGGTAAAATAAGCGGACTTGACAGCAGCATGGAATATCAAAAACAAGGAGACATCGGCTGGAATGACATCATCGGCACAGAACTGACAGGTCTTTCGGATGGTGTTTATCTTGTTCGCTACGCTGCAAAGGCGAACTATAACGAAAGTGAAGCCAAGGTTATTGCGGTTGCAAAATTTGAAGGCACAAAGGAAGCTGTTCCCGAAGCTGAATTTAATGCAATCGCAAGAACACTTTCAAATACCCAAAGCAATCAGAAATATCGAATTGGCGAGCATGAATGGTCAGATATCACATCCGATCTCTCAACCATAGTAACTCAGGCATGTGTGATTGAAATTTATATGCCCGGCGATGGTATTTATACCCTCGATTCCGATATTCAAACCATCATGGTGGCAAAGGCAACTAAACCCAATGTCACCGTGTCAAACGAAAGCTTTGCAGGCAAGAATGACGGCAAGCTTTCAGGTGTCGATGAAACAATGGAGTATAAGGCAGAAAACGGCGGGTGGATGGCGGTTGACGGAGATATTATCGAAAATCTTGCACCCGGTAAATACTTTGTACGTGTTAAAGCTGCCCAGTCTGTTCTTGAAAGCGATTTCGTCGAGATTACCCTTGCGGCAGGCGATGACGAATTTAAGTACAGAACCATCAGTGATATTAAAAACCGGGTTTCTGTATCAGGCAGTATGACGGATGGCGTTGCACTTAATATCAGCTCGATTTCAAAAGGAAATAAAAATTTCGATTCCCTAATCAAATTAATCGACACAGCCCGAAATACCGTTGCAGACGCATTTGAAGTTGCCATCACCGGCGGAAGATATCAAGGCAAACTGATAATCTCCTTTGCTATCGGTGCAGAATATAACGATAAAGCGCTGACAATCTGCCATCAGAAATCAGACGGCAGCACCGAAATTTTAACAACCATGTGCAAGGACGGCAAAGCTACCGTTACCGTCGATGAGTTGTCACCCTTTCTTATCACTGTTGCAAACAATGCTTCTGACAATTCAGGCATTCCTGTTACCGGGAATAATGACAATCAAGCCCCTTGGATTGTTGTGTTTTTAGCTTTTGGCATCGTACTTCTTTCAGCCGTCAATCAAAAGAAAAACCGCAGAATTGCGGGAAAGTAAATTATACTAAATCCATTCTAAAACATTCCAGAATAGAGCGATGCGTTCCTAATACTAATTTAAATTAAATTAGTATAGGAAGAACGCGCCATGAGCGATAATTATGGAATAGTTATAGTTGGATTTAGTATTAGTTAGGTTGAAATACTCTTGTGAAGTGTATTGATAGCCTTGGTCGCTGTAGAGTAGTAGTTCATCAGCGACCTTCTTTTTTGCTTCTTTCACCGTTTCAAATACTAACTGGTTGCTGTTTTCAGACATTTTTGAACCCAATGGTTCGTCATCATCTTCTATCCATGAAATCGCACCGGTTGGGCATTACTTTAAAGGTTTGCATATGCGGTTGTCTGAGGCACATTTTGATCTGTCAATGTATGCTTTCATATCTATGACCATTCCTTTCGCAGTGACTGGGATGTTTTGGCCGGTTCGGCTGTGCCGAATTTGCGCCTTGCTTTTGGCGCAAAAGGACAAAACTCCCCGTTTGAAAAATTAATTTTTCAAACTTCTCACCCCCTGGCCTTTTGCAAAAGCTTTACAACCTCATCGGTTTTAAGAACCTTGCCATAAGAAACTACTTTTCCGTCTATCACCAAGGCGGGAGTTGTCATCACACCATAGGCTGCAATCTGAGAAAAATCGGTTACATGGTCGATCGTTGTATCCATCCCGAGCTGCTCCAATGCAGCCTTTGTCGCTGCTTCCAATGCATTGCACTTGGCACATCCGGTGCCGAGAACCTTAATGCCTGCGCCTTCGGTTTTTGCAGTTTCAGCCTTTGCCATGCTCTCTGCATCGCAATTACCGCAGCAGCATGATGTTGTTTTTGCCTCTTTGTTTTTCTTTCCAAACAGTGCCATAAAAAATCTCTCCTTTTCAGAAATTAATATCCAATAAGTAATATCAGAGTGCCTATCACTAATTAATCTAAATAATTAATGGCGCGATAGCGTTAAAAAAATATCCTACTATTATTATTCCTGCAGCGCAAACCCCGATGAAGAGCGCCATCAATTTAGGTTTTATAGCTTTACTTAGCATAATTAGCGATGGCAGTGACAAGGTGGTAACACCCATCATGAAGGATAATACAACGCCAAGTTGTGCCCCTTTGGCAAGCAGAGCTTCTGCAATCGGAATGGTCCCGAAAATATCTGCATAGATTGGAATTCCTATTATGGTTGCCAACGGAACAGCAAATGGATTACCGGTTCCTAAAACTTTTACAATCCAATCTTGCGGAATCCAGTTATGGATAACAGCCCCTATTCCGACACCCACCAATATATAAGGAAATACCTTTTTGAATGTGTCGATCACCTGCTCTTTGGCAAAAACTAATCGGTCATGCCTTGTCAAGTCAGGAGCTTCAATGTCTACATTTCCTCCTCTGGAAATAAAGCTCTCGACGTACTTTTCCATATACAGTTTTTCTATGATGGTGCCGCCGACAATGGCTATTATCAAGCCAAGTACCACATATAAAATAGCTACTTCTAATCCAAAAATACTCATCAAAAGAACCAACGACCCTAAATCAACCATAGGAGAGGAAATAAGAAATGAAAAAGTTACCCCTAACGGCAGTCCCGCGCTGGTGAAGCCCATGAACAACGGAATGGACGAGCAGGAACAAAAGGGTGTCACCGTTCCCAACAAAGCAGCAACGGTATTCGCGCCAATTCCATGAAAGCGTCCAAGTATTCTTTTGGTCCTTTCCGGTGGAAAGAAACTCTGAATATAAGAAATAATATAAATTAGGGTGCAAAGCAAAAGAACAATCTTTATTGTATCATAGATAAAAAACTGTACACTGGCGACCCAGCGATTACCGATATCAAGCCCCAAAACCGATAACCCGCTACCTATCACATCATTTAGCCATTTCATCCCGAGAATTTGATTCTGAAAAAAGTCCCAGATTGATTTTAATATTTTCATCAACATAGCCCCTTTCATATCGGACAATCATATCGAATATTTTTGATGTATTCAGCCTTTTAAAAGCCATCAATCAGATGGCTTTTAACATATGGGACAATTTTTTTCTTCCGTAATAGTGTTCGGCGTCGTCAGCTCTTTTAGGAGAGTAACTGCATAAGCGCTGCCTTTTTTACTGATTTTATAATGTGTCCATTTACCATCCTGTCTACTTTCCACGATACCTGACTCAACCAAAATTTTCATATGATAGGAAAGCCCTGATTGACCCAAGTCTAACTGTTCCAGTAAAACGCAAGCGCATTTTTCACCGCCGCGCAGCAATTCAAGTATTCGCAGTCGTTTTTCATCACAAAAAGCCTTAAATACCTTTTCGTGTTCCCTATACACCGATTTCAAGTTATCACCCTCATATCAAATTTATTTGATATGTTGTTAATATATGCTTAAAATTAAAAAATGTCAATATGTATCTTTGTGACCGATTCAATACATTGACATAAGGCTTCATCACCGTAATCGCCAAACAAGACACGACGTGCTTCCAAAAAGATAATGATTTTTCTTGCAATGCTCCGTTGTGTGTCTGCAGGGTTCCATGACACTCCAAACACAGGGCAGCTGATGCCGGTAAGTCTATTTGCCAACTCTGAAAATTTCATTAATTACACCTTCCTTGCTACAAATATATAAGCAAATTCCGTTTCAAACTGCTTTTCAAGGCTTAGTCTTGCTGTTTCGATATATCCGCATATATCATCCGGATTATTCGGAAATACTTTTATCCTTCTGTCAGTAAATTCAATGTATTCATCTTGATTCTTATCAATTGAAAGTACGAATCTGCCGTCAGATTTAAGAAGACCTGCAATTTTGTTTATCGCTACAAGCTTATCTTCAATATGCATAAAGGTAAGAGATGAGTATATTACGTCATATAATTCAGAAAACTTATGAGACATAAAATCATCACAAATCAAGGTTGTATTCTGACAATCAGCAAGGTTCTCCGTTGCCCGTTCAATAGTTTTCGGTGATATATCTATTCCGGTAAAACTGCCGCACTTTGGGACAACCTTGACGGCAAGCCGTCCTGTACCAACGCCAATTTCAAGGACGCTTTTATCTTTCGATAATTGCAGCTCATCAATAAATGCTTGTCCGTCCCATTTGTCCATATACGCCCGGAGCGGTTCAGGATCATGTACCGGGTCATTATTTTCATTAATTAATGCATTATAATGTGCCACTACTTGCGCCTGTTCCCAAAGCCTCTGGAAATTCTTTTTTATAAATCTGCTCATTTGACACTCCGGGTTTGAGAGCAAATTATATTTTGAAATAGTACTTTGCAAATCATCGTATACTATTTGCATTTCTTTCTCGGATATTTCATCAAATGGTTTTACACGGAATAATCCTTCAGCTTGATATTTCATGAACCTATCATAAATATCCGGTATTTCCGTCACACTATCTACTTTTACCGGAGTTTCACAGGTATAGGCGCAGTTTATACTCGTTGGATTTTCTGTGTTCGGCACGTTCTTATACTCATACAGATAGCCTTTCTTATCCTTATATGTGTCTTTAAATGCATCAGAATAATATTCCGAATAAACCACTATTTCTCCGTCAAACCCATATGGATACCAACTAAACGGCTTTTTCACGGGGCGAACAGAGTACAGAAGGGCTACAACCGGATTTGTGGAGAAATATATGTATGGCTTTTTATGTTCGGATATGAAAGGCTTTAATTCTGTTAGCACGCCGATGGCACTTCCATGATAAAACATTACATTTTTCTCGCTTTCATTATAATGGACAGTGGAAAGTGCTTTGCCTTGCAGGCAGCGTAATATTCAGATGAAAATTCCGTATCCCGCTTCATCGTTTCAGCGTCGGTTTCTTCGACAACCCGTTCAACAGCGAATCCTGCAACCGACAGGGCATTGATGTAATCGGATACCCGGCGGTTATACAGTGTCAGAGGATGACCTTCATCACCGCTGTGGTCGGTGTTGCTTCTGTTTGCCGGTTTATGCACTTTTTTCTTGAAAGTAAATGCGTTTTTTTCAAAATAGCTGCCCGAAAATATCAGCTGTCCGTCAACGGCATCAACGCAGTGCATAAACGGATGATCCCATGAAAAAATGAATACACCGTCTTTTTTCAGATACGATGAAATATTGTTGAATGTGGTTTGCAGATCGGTAGTCCAACCGATTGCATATATTGAATAAACAACATCGAAATATTCTTCCGGCAGACTGGGCTTCTGTTCCATCGGAGAGTTGAACAATTTATGCGTTAACAGTCTGTTTCTGTGAAATGTGAAGCCGCTTGCGGCGAACTTTGAACAGAAACAGACTGGCTTTTGTTCAAAAATCGCTCCCTCTGGGGGCTTGCTTTGCTATGCACTTTTTTGCTCGCTATTTTTTCCTGAAAATAAGCTTGACTTCTAATAGTTAGTCACCTACCTAAATCACTATATTATATTTATTTGCCAAATTAAGAGAAATTGAAATAATTCAATCGCTCAAAATTAGCTCTTGTAATCTTTTTTAAGAACGCTTGGTTATAGTATATCATATTTAACAATAATTGTAAACCAGTTTATCTAAAATTATAACTATTAAATATTTTTTTGGGGTAGCGCTTAAATTAATATGATGTTTGTGTATTTTGGAGAAATAGGTAAGTTTAAATACCAAACCACATACTTATACTGCTTTTAGCCACATTTTCTTCGGTTATACCTCATAATATTATATGATGAACAATAGTTTATGACCACCGCCCAGACTTAAGCCACTGTTCAAATTCCTCAATGGGCATTTCATCATTCGTAACCTTGTCCCTGTACTCCCTTGCCTTTGCCGCCCACTCCTGAAAAACCTCACGCGTAATTTTTCCCGTACGAATACGGGAAAACCTCGTCTTATAGTGCTTGTTGTAAAGCAGAATTGCCGGACTGGCGGCAACCTTCTCTTTCCACTTAGTAAGCGAGCCGATATCGCGGCAGGTCTTACCTGTGTCCCCAAAAAGCCTGTTGCAAAACTCCGTGTTTCCGTGAGCAATAGCGGGGAAGTATTTTCCGCAGCTTTTGCAAACCTTAAAGTTGATTTCCCGCTTAATAATTTCCCGCAGGATAAAGTCCAGTATATCGCCTATATTCTGCGGATAATAGACTTCTGCCATTGCTTGACTGTTCACACGCTCAAAGCCAATCGTCAGCGGTTTAAAGTCAAATAAGTCAAGGTTTCCTTTATGCAAGTTAGCCAAGCACCAAGCGCCTATGCAGGAGAGAGTCGCACACCTGCCCACATGGGAAGATTGGGCGACACAGATCATGCCCACAGTGAAAACGGCCATGAGCGCCCCCACAGAAGCCGTCAGAGCGTGCGAGAGCAGCTTGCGCCGGGACTTTCAGAGTCAGGGGGAACAGCAGAGGAACAGCCTGTCGGCTTTGATGGACAGGAAGCTGAGTGGACTGGAGCAGACACTAGCAGCGAGGGACAACACTCCGGTCAAGCTGCGCCTCAAGTGGATCGGGATTGGAGCGGCGTTGCCGGTGCTGTTATCGGGGCTGCTGTGGCTCTTGAGGCTCTTCTTGTAGATTACCAGCCGAAAGGAAAAGAATCCAAAAAGCAGGCGGTAGAACGGAAAAACCGGCAGAAGAAAAAACAATCCCACGATCGCGAATGGGAAATGAGCTTATAGGAGCGTGATATCTATTTGAACAAATTCCGTTAAAAGCGCGGCATCGTACCTTGAAAATTGAATATATGGAGGCGATTGGCATTAAAAAGAAGGACTACGGCACGGGAATCCCACGGCATGAGATTGAAGCTTTAGCCCGGTGCCTGCTTCCCGAAATACAGAAGTTCTTTGAGAGCGAAGAGGGCAAAAAAGAGTTTGCCCAGTGGAAACGGGAGCAGGAAAATAAGCAGAAAAAAGAAACAAAGAAAGCTTGAAAACGCAGCGGGGGCGGCACATACTGCCGCTCCAGCTTTTACATATACATAAACTGATAGCGGAGATGGTTGAAATCAACCTTCTCCGCTATTTTTGCTTCTATATTATTTTTTACCATTGAAGTTCGGATACTCAAAATATAACACAAATCCGAACGATTCGCCTATCGGAATGATAGTTGAACGGTTCGGATTATGTGCGTTTGGTTGCGGAGGATGGATTTGAACCACCGACCTTCGGGTTATGAGCCCGACGAGCTACCGGACTGCTCCACTCCGCGATATAAACTTATCAAATTCATCATCAAATATAACTTATGCTAAAGAATTGAATTTGACAGCCTATGTATAATAACACACCCTCCCCATCATGTCAAGCCAAAATTTTCGATGTTTGGTTAACCTCTTATTTCAGTGAATTGCAAAAGTAAAATCCAGAGTAGAGGGGGTCGAGTGGAATTTAGTGTTGCACAAAATTCCAGATGGGATTGCAAGATTAAAATCCACGGTTCATAATTAAAGGGTGCCGCCGCAAGGAG
>JAQUHC010000168.1 GCA_028683785.1 Oscillospiraceae bacterium | reverse complement strand
TGCCATCAAGCACATCAGCCAGATTGCGGTAAAACACATCATAATCAGCCTTACAAAGATTGCCGTCCAGATGTATTTCCTCGGTGGTGTTTTCGGCTCGCGGTGCCATTGTTTTTGTCGGACCCGCTTTGGTTTGGACTATGTCCTCTTCCCAATGCACCTCATGCTTTACTGCCCGCACAATCGTACCGTTGCAATCCCATGTGGGGATGATAAGTGCGCCCATATCGCCGCAAACATACCAGCGGGGTGCCTGTATAAAGTGGCTTGTACCCACCTCTATCATTGCGGAAGGTCCACCCTCAAAATGCATAATAAGTTTAAACCCGTCATCGCATTCCTTAAAATTCACATGATACATATAACAGTAGATTTCGGTAATCTTCTTGGGAGCCATCATCATAACCAGCTGATCGATGAGATGAACCCCCCAATCAAGCATCATTCCCCCACCGGCTACGGCATATTGACGCCATCCCTTGGGTATCCCGCGGGCACCTGTGACACGGGACTCTATTTCGAACACCTCACCCAGTAACCCTTTTTCAACCGCATCACGCATTTCAAGATAGTCCGCATCCGAGCGGCGATTTTGATGAACGGTGAATTTGACCCCGTTTTTTACAGAGCAGTCCATCATCTCCTGAAGCTCATCACTTGACATTGCGACCGGCTTTTCACAAACCACCGATTTACCGGCTTCCATCGCCTGACAGGCATGTGTCAGGTGATAATTGTTGGGGGTTGCGACCAAAACAAAATCAATTTCATTGTCGGCCAGCAGCTCCTCATACGACGAATATGCATTTAGAATTCCATCGCTTAAAGCAAGCTCCATCCTTTCGGGATTTATGTCATATACACCCTTGAACATGATTCGTTCGGTCTTGCATATGTCCATGTAGTGATAACGCCCCATGCCGCCGTATCCTATAATGGCGGCTTTGTACTGTTTCATGGTTAATCTGCCTTTCTGTTTGGTTTATAATATAATTACTTGCTTATTTTATGACCACCACATGGAGCTGGGTTTTTCGCGGATTATTATTTCCTTAAGAAATGCAATCGCCTTTTCAAGCCCTTCACGCGGAGACATCAGACCATCCTCATGCTCAATACTTACCGCACCGTCATATCCGATCATGCTGAGGGTGGATATTATATCCCTCCACAACTTTTCGTCCGAGCCGTAACCGATTGTGCGGAACACCCAGCCGCGGTCGTTCATGTTTGCGAATGAACGGGTATCAAGAACCCCGTTTACTGCGGTGTTATAAGCATCTATACGGGTATCCTTTGCATGAAAATGATATACCGCACCTTTTAATTCCCGCAAGGCCGCAACAGGATCTATGCCCTGCCAAATAAGATGGCTGGGGTCAAAGTTTGCACCGATAATATCCCCGACAGCCTCCCTCAGGCGCAGCAGGGTATACGGGTTATAAACGCAGAATCCAGGATGCATTTCAAAAGCGATTTTCTTTACTCCGTAAGACTGTGCAATAGCGGCAGCCTTTTTCCAATAGGGGATGAGGACCTGATTCCACTGCCAATCGAGAATTTTACCGTAATCATCCGGCCAGGCACAGGTTACCCAATTGGGGTATTTGGATTCTTCACAATCCCCCGGGCATCCCGAGAAGGTTACAACCGTTTCTACCCCGAGTTTTTGTGCAAGACGGCAGGTGTCGACAAATACATTGTGATATATCTCCGCCATTTCCTTATTCGGATGCACCGGATTGCCGTGGCAGGACAGCGCACTTATCTCAAGCTTATTCTTTTTTAACAGTGCTTTAAATTCTTCAAGTTTTTTATCGTCGTTTAAATAGACCGAGGGTTTAAGGTGGTTTTCGTTTGTATAGCCGCCGGTCCCGAGTTCTACCTGCTCCACTCCCAGCCCGCTGAGATATTCGAAAGCTTCCCGGGCGGAAATCGCCTGTAACGGTACTGTCAATACGCTCAGTTTCATTGAAAATAACTCCTATCTTATTAAAAAATATTTTTAGTATTATAAACAATTATACATGCTTTTTTTTGTTTATCACCAACTTTCATGGCTAATTTACTAAACTATTTTTCGATAACACCCAAATCCCGGTTGCGCCGATAGGAAGCCGGAGTGCGGCCGGTAACCTTATTAAATGCTTTATAAAAGTTTGTGCCATTGTTAAACCCACAGGAAATCGCAATCTCGGTGAGGCTCATAGAGGTGGTTTTGATAAGCTCAATGGCACGCTGAACCCGCCGATTGATAATATATTCAATCGGAGATACCCCGTTGAAGCGCTTAAACAGTGTTGAAAAGTAGGCAGGGCTGATGTGAATAATATCGGCCAGCTCCTTAAGACTTATATCGCTGTCCAAATGGCTGTCAATATACCTCATAACGGTATTAAGATTGAGAATATCATCCCCGGATAGAGGCTTTACAACCTTGTGACGATCAATATAATCATAATTTCGCAGTATTTCGGTGAAAATGGTCTGGAGCTTAATTTTAATAATCAGCTCATAACACAGTCTTCTTGAGTTAAATTCCTCCAGTATATCAAGAATCAATGCATAAATGCAGGCGGTTGCGGGGTTGTCCCTGTCTAAACGATTTGAGAAATTCGGACCGCGCTCGAAAAACACCAATAAAAAATTATAATCCAAGTCATTTGACAGAGAGTTCCATATAAAGGACGGGTCAAAATGAATTACTATGTGATGAAACCGATTTTCCCCCGATAAAACCAGACGATGCTGCTCGGTATTATTGATTATAATTATATCGCCCTTTTGCAGGTCGTATGAACGGTTGTCAATAACATACTTACCCGTACCCTCAACCACACAGGAAATTTCTAACGAATGATGTGTGTGCTGCGGGGCATTATATGATCCGTCAAGAACATGATCATCGAGCGACACAAGCACCGTACCGTTTTTATCCCGTAAAGTCAACCTCGTCCCCCCCATTTTTGATTAAACAATTATCTTATGGTGGTATATATACTGCATATTTAAGTATATAAACTTTTTCAATAAAGTCAAATATAATACGGAGTAAGAAATTTTCATTTCGGACATACATTTACGCGAATATTTATTTAGTCAGCATAACTAACCAATGCAATCGATTATACCAAAATTTGTATTCATTTTAATCCTGAATAAAAATGCTCATCAAAGCAAAAAATACCACAGTAATTGTTTTATCAAACATAGGGAGGATGGGTGTTGTTATGGATTGGATGATGATTATAAAAGCGTTTTTGGTGGGCGGGTTAATATGTGTTATAGGTCAGCTTTTAATAGATCTGACTTCAATGACTCCGGCACGGATATTGGTGCTGTTTGTTACATTGGGGGTTGCATTTACCGCCATTGGTATTTATGAGCCACTTGTAAATTTCGCGGGAGCAGGTGCCACCGTCCCTCTGCTCGGGTTCGGCTATTCACTTGCCAAGGGAACGGAAGAAGCAGTAAAACAAAACGGGCTGCTGGGTTCTATAACCGGAGGAATAACCGCCGCCGCGGGAGGCATATCTATTTCAATTTTCCTTGGTTATCTGTGTGCGTTGGTTACAAAATCCCATGATAAATCATAAAAATTAAAATCAAATAACATTGAATTGGTTCCGAGCATAATCAAACGCGCGTATGAGAAACGGTACGCGCGTTTGATTAAAATACCCGTT